>CAZURU010000124.1:0-12502 GCA_964623585.1 uncultured bacterium | reverse complement strand
AATATGACCTTACATTTATACAAAAACTTATATCGGAGGAAATGATGCAAGAATCACCTTTTCCCTATATTGAACATTTAAGAAAACAAGGTGCACGGGAAACTTTCATCAATAATATTCAGTCTGTGCTTACAAAACGTTTTCCGTTGAGCGATGTGCAACTTGTTGCGGATGCACTGGAATCAATTGAGGATCTTGATCATTTTACAGATCTACATCTCACAGCAATTGACATACCCAGCGTTGAGGCATTCTTACAAGAATTGAATACGTCGGAAGTATAAAGTCTCTTCTGTTTGAGCGATCTCCGAATCGTGACTGTATTCTGTAGGAGCAATAAAACTTGGAAAGGATGCCCCCGACTGGACTCGAACCAGCATGCCAATTAAGGCACAGGCCCTCAACCTGCCGTGTATACCAATTCCACCACAGGGGCAATTAGAGGTCTAATTATTATACTTATCAAGTATCAGATTGTCAAGTTAATTTAGGATATGAAAACGCATGCCAAATTCTGAACCGTCACTTGAGCAACTTCTCACAAAAGAACTTCAAGGAGAAGTGCGATTTGACCCATACTCAAAAGCACTCTACAGCACTGATGCAAGTCTTTATCAGATAGAACCGATCGGTGTTGTTGTTCCGAAACATAAACAGGATGTGATTCGAACGATACAGATAGCAGCTGAACGACAGATCCCTATTCTGCCTCGGGGTGGCGGAACCAGCCTGGCGGGACAATGTGTCGGCAATGCAATCGTGTTAGATATGTCCAAGTATATGAACAAACTGATTACGTTCGATGTTGATGAACAATGGGCACGGGTTGAGCCAGGAATCATCCTTGATGAACTGAACCAACAACTCAAACTACACGGACTGATGTACGCGCCTGATGTGGCTACGAGCAGCCGTGCTAATGTCGGCGGCACCATCGGTAATAACTCCGCAGGTTCACATTCCCTCATCTACGGAAAGACGATTGATCATGTCATGGCATTAGAGCTTGTGCTTGCTAATGCTGAAGAAATAACAGCCTCTCCGTTATCCTTTCCCGAAGTCGCTACCAAGAAACAGGGTAAATCCTTAGAAGCGAATATCTACAGAGAAGTTTGCAGAATATGTGATGAGAATGCTGATGAGATTCGTAGACGTTATCCGCGTATTCTACGTAGGGTTGCTGGATACAATCTTGATGAGTATGTATCGGATGCAGGATCAAAAGAGGTAACCCCTTACCGTAGAGATGGCTGTGATAAGCATCGTCCATTTAGTTTAGCAAAGATTGTTGTCGGTTCAGAAGGTACGCTTGCGACAACAGTTGAAGCGACTGTCAACCTTGTTCCTGTCCCTAAGATGACGTGTCTCTGTGTCGTACACTTCAGGTCTCTAATTGCTGCTATGGAGGCAATGCAACCCATCTTAGCGTGTAATCCAACAGCAGTGGAATTGATTGATAAGACTATACTCGGTATGGCACAAGGTTCTATAGAGTTTTCACGTCTCACGAGTTTTATTCAAGGTGAACCGGAAGCCCTCCTTGCTGTTGAGTTCTATGGTCAGTCAGAAACTGAATTGCATCAACAGATGGCACATTTTGAAAAGACATTGAAGATCGATGGTTTCGGCTACGCTTATGTGCGGTGCTTCACACCCGAAGAAAAGGCACGCGTGTGGGAAACACGAAAGGCAGGACTCGGGCTGTTAATGGGCATGAAAGGGGATGCAAAACCGATAGGATTTGTGGAGGATGCTGCTGTTCCTATCGAAAACCTACCCGAATATGTGCAACGATTTGACGAAATCGTCACAAGACATGATACAACAGCTTCATACTATGCACATGCCAGTGTTGGACTCCTACATAACCGTCCTGTCATCAATCTGAAATCTGAGTCTGATATTCACAAGATGCATAGTATTGCCAAAGAGGTACGAGACCTACTGATGGACCTTGACGGTGCGATGAGTGGCGAACACGGTGATGGACTTGTGCGGAGTGAATGGATTGAGAGTATGTTCGGCCCACAGGTCTATCAGGCACTGCGAGAGGTAAAAAATGCGTTTGATCCTGATGGTATTATGAACCCAGGCAAAATCATTGACCCTCCTCCTATGACTGAGAACCTTCGCTTCGGACCAAAATACAACACCATTAAAATAGATACATATTTCGATTTTTCTGCACAGGATGGATTCGAGAGGTCTATTGAAATGTGTAACGGTGTTGGCGCATGCCGAAAGACACTTACGGGTACTATGTGTCCATCATTTATTGCAACACGTGAAGAGGAACATTCTACACGGGGACGTGCAAATGCCCTCCGGTCCATCATCTCTGGTGCCATACCACATAAAGATTTTACCAGCGAACGACTCTATGATGTCCTTGATTTGTGCCTCGGTTGTAAGGCGTGTAAGGCAGAATGTCCCTCTAACGTTGACATGGCGAAGATTAAATATGAGGTATTAGCACATTACAGAAATGCAAATGGACTGCCATTACGTAATCGTTTATTTGGTGAAATAGGGTCGCTTGCTGTATACGGTTCAATGTTTGCGCCTTTCTCCAATTGGACAACGAACAATCCAATTTCTAAATGGATGGCTGAGAAGGTACTCAGTGTTGACCGTCGTCGCGATATGCCGACTTTCGTACATCAGACTTTTGAGAAGTGGTTTAAAAAACGAAAATCTCAGCACACTTATGATAAGAGGGTTGTCCTCTTTCACGATACCTTCATGAACTATAGCGAACCCAATATTGGAAAGGCAGCAGTACACGTGTTGGAAGCTGCAGGATTTGAGGTGATTATACCGGAGAAACGTTGTTGTGGAAGGCCGCTTATCTCGGAAGGGATGCTGGATAAAGCTATTGATAACGCAAATTACAATATTGAACAACTCCATGATTATGTTGAGGAAGGCATACCGATAGTCTGTTGTGAACCGAGTTGTACTTCAGCTTTGAATGATGACTATGTGGATCTCATAAACACGAAAAAAGCAAAACAGGTTGCTGATTCAACCTACGCACTTGAAGAGTTTATTCTTCAATTACATCAGGATGGTGAACTACCACTCACATTTCATGACAATCATCAAAAAATACTACTGCATGGACATTGTCACCAGAGGGCACTTGATGGCATCCAACCCGTTTTGCAGATGCTACAATTACCTAAAGCACATAATGTCACTGTGATTGATTCGAGTTGCTGTGGCATGGCAGGTTCATTCGGTTATGATAAAACGCATTACGATGTATCTATGAACATTGGTGAACTGCGTCTATTCCCGAGCATTCGTCAACAATCTGGGAATTTTATGGTCGCAGCGTCCGGTTTTTCGTGTAGACATCAGTTACAACACGGCACCGGCATTCTACCGAAACATCCGATTGAGGTGTTAAGTGATGCCATAGTGTCGGATCCCGATGTATAAGGAATTAAGGAAATACGAAAGTGAAAATACAGCATGCCGGTAGGTTCGGTTTCCTAACCGAACCGAAAGCGAAAATCTGATTTATCAAACTCACGTTATAACTATGTTTCTGAGGAAAAGAAAAGAGAGATGAAAGTATGACTAAATTTAAAATATCCAACATTTTTGAAAAACTTGATAGTTTTAAGACAATTGATCTTCCCGAAAAGCAGTTGCCGTTTTGGAAAATAGCAGGGCCCGGGGCAATTTTAGTCGGTCTGTCTATTGGCGCAGGAGAAATTGTGATATGGCCCCGAATTGCTGCACAATACGGCGGCAGTATGGTATGGGCAGCAGTTTTAGGTGTCTTTCTCCAGCTCTGGATCAACTTTGAGGTTGGTAGATGGACGATAACGACAGGTGAAACTGTTTATACAGGCTATAGTCGTATCTGGCGAGGTTTTGCGCCTCTGTTTATTCTGCTTACCGTCGTAAGTTGGATTGCACCGGGTTGGGCGCGCGCCTCAGGACTTGCACTGAAGGCACTTCTGATAGGGCCCCTTGGATGGGGTTCAGATACATTCTGGACTGTCGTTACTTTCGCGGCTGTTGCACTGATCCTCTTCGGTCCTAAGATGGTATATCAATCCGTTGAGAAAACAGTAGAACTACTCGTTGCGATTGTAACCATTGGACTGATTCTTGTCGTTATTGCTGTAGGTAATCTTGATACTTGGAAAGAGTTAGGGGGTGGACTGATCAACGTTGGACACATCGCGGAAGGCATGAACGTCAAGGAACTATTTATTGCTGTGGTTTTCGCTGGTGCAGGTGGCACTGCAAACCTATTCTACACGTTCTATCTCCGCGACAAGAATATCGGTATGGGAGCACGGTTACCATCTCTACGAAACCCGCTGCGGGGAAGAGACGAAACAGTACCGTCTACCGGATTCTTATGTGAGGAAACGGAAGAGAATCGACAACGATTCACTGCATGGTGGAGATATATTAAGCAGGATCAATTGCTCTTCTTTTGGGCACTTAACACCGTCACGATGCTCCTATTTATCTTTGGTTCTCTTGCGGTTCTACACCCACAAAACATTGTTCCAGAAGGGGGAACACTCATATATGATGAAGCTGCCATTCTGAAAGATATATGGGGAATGCCGGGACAATATATCTTTCTACTCGTCGGCGTTGCAACACTCTTCGGCACACAACTTGCCTTAGTAGACGGTGTAAGTCGTTCCATATCTGATATTGTCTACACGAACTTCAAAGGGGCAAAAAAACGGTCATTGAGCTGGTGGTATCTCCTTGTAGCGGGTATCTGGATCGTCGCTGGATGTGTGATTACATACGTTATGGAGCAATTGAATGTCAGCGATCTCGGATTCTTGTTCAGTGCAGCTTATATGGGGGGATTCGCAATGGCAATTTATGTCCCACTAACCCTTTACATGAACAGAAAGTTTTTACCGAGTTTTGCAAAACCTAAAGCAATTTCAACAATTATGATGCTGATTGCTTCTGCTGTCTATATCGGGTTTGCAATATCAAGCATTATATGGGAAATAAGACGTCTCATAGGAGGATAAGATGGATATGGTTGCTCAGAAGGACTTTTTTGAGAAAGAAGGCTACCTCGTTGTTAAAGACCTATTATCACCTGAAGATGTGAAAAAGTGTCAGCAAGAGATACACCTACTACATCAGTTTGCAGCTGGACAGGCATCTGATACAGAAAAGGAACGTGCTGAAATTGCACGCAGGCATGTACAGCAGGAACCTTTCGCTAAAGATAAGACGCAGGGTGATGAATTGCCTGTATTACGGAAAGCTGAAAATACGCGTCAATACTCACAGGTGTTTAAGGATTTAGCACAACATCCAAACCTAATTGCTGTGCTGCAGAACTTAATCGGAGATGACCTACTCCTATTTAGAAGTACCTTAATGTTCAAACCTGCCTTTCACGGTTCATCACATGGATTGCATCAAGATTCAGCCTATTGGCCTATGGAACCACCGAGACTGGTCACGGTGAGTATTGCATTAAACGATGCAACTGTAGAGAACGGTTGTTTTAAAGTCGTTCCCCGTAGCCACCTATGGGGTGTGCAAGAGTGGGGTGGGATTGCCCGACAACAGGATGCTGAACTTACTGATAGAGAGGATGTGGCAAAGCAGCAGATGGATGTACCACTTTCTGCGGGGAGTGCACTGTTTTTCCACAGTTTGATGGTACACGGGTCTGGTCCAAACGCATCGCCACATCCCAGAAACACAGCCCTCTATGCGTATTTTTCACCAGAAGTTCGGTATGTTACAAAGGATGGACAGGGTGAGCGTACCTTTCCAGTTGTTGCCGGATTAGATGGCAAGACAGAGATAACCTTCGCTGCCCAGCCATCCTCATAAAGGCATGTTCATAAAAAGCCTATTAAGTTACGCAACAACACTATTTCGCAGTACACCGATGCCTTCAATTTCAACTTCAACGATATCACCAGCTTTCAAAGCGGTTGTCGTTCCAGGTGTACCTGTATAGATTGCATCGCCAGCTTCTAAGGTCATAGATTGAGAGACGAAGCTTATGATCACAGGTACAGGAAAGATCAGGTCAGCAGTTGTTTGTGACTGAACCACATCCCCGTTGATACGTGTTTCCAATTGAAGGTCGTTGTAGTCAACATCAGTTGCGATAGCAGGTCCCATCGGTCCAAAAGTATCGGATGCTTTTGCGCGCCACCATTGCAAGTCGTTTTTTTGCCAAGTGCGTGCACTCACATCGTTACCACAGGTTACACCCAGGATATTTTCAGCAGCTTCTTCAGGAGTTGCTTTCTGTGTTTTTGCTTTCATAATCACCACCAATTCACCTTCCGCATGCACATCGTCATCACCTTCAGGCAGTACAATCTCACCTTCAGGATCATTTATACATGATGGTGTTTTGATGAAAATCTCAGGGTTATTAGGTTCTGCTGCATCCCCTAAGTGACTGCGATAATTTAAGCCAACAGCAAGTACTTTTGAAGGTTTTGTTGGTGCAAGCAGTTTAACATCTTCTAAACGGACAGAATCTCCCGTTTCGTTGAAATCTGTAAACGGACAAGCGTCCAAAGTTCGCAAACTATTTCCGTCAACAATTCCGTATCCAATTGTTTCATTCATTTCATATCGTGCTAATTTCATAGATAGTTCCTCCAATATCATTTTCGCAAAAAGTCACCATTTTGTCAAGGATTTCCAGAGATACGAGATACAGATAAGAAAACTGTTGCTGAAACCTTAAGAGTGTGCTATGATAAAATTATGCATCAAAACGAACACACTGCAATTCGGGATGTAGCAAAACCTTCGAGCCTCCGCTTTGTAGTTGGCACGCTCCTTTTCGGTTCAATCCTCATCATTCTAACCTGTTATTGGATTATCTCGGCAGAGAACCGTGTGGTTTGGGAACTCACAGATTTCTCAATCTTTCCTACTGTGCTGTTCACATTCTTTCTGTTGGCTGCAATCTCCCCTATTCTGAGAAAATACCTAAAGCATATCGCGCCAACTTCGCGTGAATTGGCGATGACCTATATTATGGTCTCTGTCGCAACAGCACTTGCTGGACACGACATCGTACGGCAGTTAGTACCGATGATAGCAAACGCAGGTTGGTTTGCCACACCCGAAAATGAGTGGTCGGATATCTTCTTCCGTTTCTTACCAACATGGTTAACTATTACTGACAGAAAGATACTGCAAGGCTATTTTGAAGGGGATGACACCTTTTGGCGACCTGCCTATATGGAGGCGTGGTTTGTACCGATAGTTGCATGGAGTGCTCTGGTGATCGTCCTTCTGTTTATGATGCTATGTATCAACATCATCATTCGCAAACAGTGGATAGACCATGAAAAACTGAGTTATCCATTGACAACGCTACCCGTGGAACTCCTTGGTAATACATCAAACCTTTTTCGTAATAAGCTCATCTGGCTCGGTTTCGGTATTGCATTTGGCTTAGAATTGCTTGCAGGTCTCAATTACCTTTTCCCGGTGATACCGTCGCTAAAAATTAAGTATCAGCTCTTCTTTGCAGATCGTCCTTGGAATGCAATGGGACGTTTACCCGTATATGTGTATCCTTTCGCAATAGGACTCGGGTATTTAATGCCATTGGACTTAGCCTTGTCTTTTTGGGCATTTTATCTATTCTGGGGACTACAACGTGTTTTTTTCAGCGCAACAGGATGGACAACTGCGATAGGGTTTCAGACTGGACAACGGGCAGGGGCATGGATTGGGATAGGATTACTCGCTTTATTGACAAGCCGTAGAGAGATACTAAAGGTATTGGGAGGTGTTTTTTCCTTTAGATCCAAAGATCCTTTGTATCGTCTTGCCGTTTTCGGTCTGCTGATTGGTTTAGTGTTTGTTCTAATATTCTGGTATTACGCAGGGTTGTCACCGTGGGTTGCGCTTGGATATTTCGGTATTTATTTGATACTGTGTATCGGTATGACACGTATGCGTGCAGAGCTCGGTCCTCCTACACATGAGTTACATAGAGTACATCCAGATAGACTCATGCTACTATTTTTAGGTAGCCGTCCACTGGGTGCACAGAATCTGACCAATACAACGCTTCTATCGTGGCTTGCTTACGGTTATCGTTGTCATCCGATGCCGCATCAACTGGAAGCGTTCAAAATTGGTAGACATTTCAGGCTTCGTGAAAATCGTTTAGTTGTTGCATTGATAGTCGCATCTATAGTTGGTGCGGTCATATCAATTGTGGGTCATGTTGCGCTTTACTATGAGTACCGATTCGCGCGATGGGGAGTCGGTGAGTTTTATCGTCTACAGAATTGGATAACCTCACCACGTGCTCCCAACCTACCCGCTATCCAATATATCGGTTTTGGTTTCGTCTTTACAGTGATCTTGACGATACTCAAACGGCAATTTTTGTGGTGGCCTTTCTATCCAGTCGGTTATGCCGTTGGTAATGGTTGGGCGATCGGTTGGATGTGGTTTTCAATATTCTTGGGTTGGCTTTTCAAGAGAATACTATTCACAGGTGGTGGTGTTCGTGCTTATCGTCATGCGCTTCCACTGTTTTTAGGCTTAATCTTTGGACAATTTCTTGCGGGTAGTCTCTGGAGTCTCTTAGGCGTATTGTTTAACACAAACATGTACACGCTTTTCCCTTAAAAGTCCTTTAACGCCTCTTCTTCTGAAGCGAACACACCGATGCTCTGTGTCAATCCGATGGTATTAAAGATAGTTCTTACTTGTGTAGCGGGATGTGCTATACGCATAGATTGACCTTTATCTCGTGTTTTCCAAAGCAGTTTGATGATTGTGCCAAATCCGCTGCTTGTAATAAAACTCTGACGATCAAAATTGAGTAGTAGTTTTGTTGCTTCCTGAACATCACTATGAGCATAAGCGTCATTCATAGCGTCTTCAGATTCGTTTGTTAGATATCCTGTTATGTCAAAAATTGCGACATCTTCTTCAAAGCGGATAGAGACTTGTGGTTGTGCTCTCACATTTACCTCCTCAAGGAATAAGACCTTGAATTCAATTTAGTAAAATTATTGATAATCACTGGATAGTATAATAAGACTCAGGGTTTGAAATACTGAATTCGTCTTTACCATGTTTCTTAACTATTAGAGAACGTGCGTTGTAGTGGTGTATGCTGTGGTTGTTCATGCATGATGGTTCCGTTTTCAAGATGAAGCCAAGTTTCAAATTGTCGTTCTCCCATTTTTAATTCTATTACGCGTGCGCCACGTGGGAATCCATCTTTACCGTAGGTATTATATCCAGTTGCTCTCCCGTAGCAGAGTCGTATCCCGTGCAAATCTCCGCAGAAATCGTTGATATGATCATGTCCCACAAAAACACCGAGTATATCACCTGCTTCGTGAAATGCAGCAAACAGACCTGTATTTATTCTTGGCGCGCATATATCTTCATATTTTACACCGTAGCAAGTGTGGAAGTCCCATACTTCATGATATTCGGGTATCGGGATATGAAAAAAAGCGAGTGCCGGAAGTTGATGTCCGGCATCATTAGTAAATCTGGCAGATTCATCAAGAAACCATTCGATCTGGTCTCTTCTAATCCAATCGTAACCCCCAATATCTGTCGGTGCATAACTGCCGGAATCTATAAAATACAGCAGCGCAGCAGGGCTGTCATCTTCTGAGTCCTGAACTGTCAGAACAAAATTTCCAACGCCAGCTATGTCCTCCGGTCCCTGTTCAACGAGTGACAGATCACTCTCCTGCATGACGACCATCAACTCATGACGGTTCGCCGTTCCTTCATCGTCATGATTCCCAAAAACCGCTGTCCAATAGGTATTGCAGTTCTCCATTACCTTGACGATTTGACGCATAGATGCGCTTGCATCATCACATCCTCCCCCAGACAACATATCTCCTGTTAACACGATGAGATCAGGTTTTTCTGTTCCTGCTATACTTTCCATCAGTTCAGCGGATTTCTTGTCAACAGATTCACCGTTCTGCCAATGTATATCAGTAAACTGAACAATTTTAAAAAGACCGTCTTGGTTAAACTTTAATGTGTTGTTCGCCATCGGTGATTTACCTCCCGTATAAATATAATCATTATTCAGAAATTTTGCAAGCAAAATTAAACTATATACGCCATTATTTGACAGAACTTATACCATTTCTACTTTATAATATACCAATTTCGTAGGTCGGGTATAGGCACGCCAATAAAATATTAACTGGTGACAGGATAACCACAATCAATACATGTCGGGTTTCGTTCCTCTACCCGACCTACGGAAGAATGGAAGAATAATAATTAAAATTGGTATTACACATTCCCCCTTGATAAAGGGGGTTAGGGGGAGTTAATGGGGCAATATTTCACTGTTTTTAGTCTTTTTAGCCCCCTAAACCCGTTTATCAAAGGGACTTTAAGAGAAAATGCGTAGAAAATGCGTAAGTCATATTTGACAAGTTTTCGTTTTGTGAGTATAATTTCTAATAATGACACGCTCTAAAGCATATATTGTGGATCTAAAGCATATATTGTGGAACTGTTGGCTCATGTAGAAATTTTACTTGACAAAAAAGCGATAAAATATAACAATATATGTCAGCTTCTGATTTATAAGAAACTGTAGCAATTTGTAGGAGGATAAAACATGCAGAAACGATTAGAGTTAATCCTTACTACTTAACGTCTCAGAATGGTTTTAGTATTAGGTTTTTCCCGTTTCTTCAAAAGCGGAATAAGGACAATTGTACAACTGGAAGGGGATAATGCTTATTATAATGGTCCTGGTTTTGAAAAAGCAATCAATTCTGACCACCTCTGTCCAGCTGCTAAAATCTTTACAAACATTTTTAAAAGTTAATTGCAATGAGTTCAATTTAAAGGAATTACACATGATGTTGAAACCAACAATAATTAATCAAACAGATCTGGAATGGGAAAGTTGGGAAGACCCAGATATTACTGCAGCAAGTCCTGTCCGTTGGAAACTACTTATCTCAAGTGATCGTTGCCAGAGTAAAGGTATTGTCACTGGAATTGCTGAAATACCATCAAATGCTTCACTACTGCTGCATCACCATGAACCTGAAGAAACATATTATGTTATCAGTGGAAATGGTTATATGAAAATTGACGATTACGAGGGGCATCTCTCTCCAGGCACAGCTGTTTTCATACCACCAAATTCAAAGCATATAGTCCAATGCACAGGCACCGAACCATTGGTCTTCATATTCACTTTTGCTCGCGATTCATTTGAACAAATAAACTATATTTTTGACGAATAAGCAACATACTGATATGTGAATCGGTTTTTTATTAAGGAAAATATATGTCATTCAATAGGAATTCAGATGGAAAACCCATCGTTGGCAATGACCAAGCAAGTCTCCACGATATTGGGGACGGTATTGCATATTTTGAACTTCATGCCAAATTGAATATCATTGAGAATTCCACTTTGGATATTCTTGATTCTGCATTGGATAAGGTAGAATCTGATTTTTCAGGTATGGTAATAGGCACAAATGCTGAACATTTTTCTGTCGGACTCAACCTAATACACCTGTTGGAACATGCCAGAAGCAACAATTGGACTGCCATCTCAAAAACTGTTAGAAATCTTCAAAAAGTATGTACACGTTTAAGCACCTCAACCAAACCAGTCGTGGCAGCAACAAAAGGTATGGCTTTAGGGGGTGGTTGTGAACTTGCATTAGGAGCGGATGCTGTTTGTGCTTTAAACAACAGTCAGTTTGGACTTGTTGAGCAACGCGTGGGACTTATTCCATGCGGTTGTGGTACTACAGAGATGGTATTTCGCAGTTTAGATGGACGTCAGACCTCTACATCAGTTCAGAAGTTGATATCCCATGTCATTTCTAAGTTTGAGACAATTCGTAAAGCAATCGTATCAAAAGAAGCAGAAGATGCACTAAAATACGGGTATCTGTGTAAATCCGACCAGATTACCACAAATGCAGACAACCACCACAATAATGCTAAACAATTAGCACTTTCGCTGTGGAACAAAGGTTATCAAACAAAGCATCCTCAGCAGATTTTTGTATTAGGTGAGGAAGGATATAGACTAATTGAACTGCACCTTCAAAAAACATATCAAACAGATGACACAAGCGAATATAGACAGTATCTTGCTGAGAAATTAGCGTATGTATTTTGTGGTGGGATGCTTTCTAAACCCCAGTCCGTTCCGAGACAGTATCTACTTGACCTTGAACACGAGGTATTTCTTGGTTTCTGTGGGGAACCAAAAACACAGGCAATGATTGAATCTACCCTTAACAGAAGTAAAAAATAATATGATCCATCGGGGAAAAACGACCATATAAAGTTTGATAAAGGGACTATACCAGATTCGGTAGCCTGGACTATTGAACAGCTGGGGAAGAACCTTGCTGAGATGATTAATACTGCTGGGTATGCAAGTGTCGCAGACCAAGTTGACTAGTGTTTAGTCAAGTGTTCTTTGATGGCACTATTAGTCGGGAATCGGAGTTCC
>CAZURU010000123.1:6692-12598 GCA_964623585.1 uncultured bacterium | reverse complement strand
AAGACGAAAGAACACTGATAAACATTGAGTTCGGAACAACTTTGATAAATATCAGTTTATATGTTTTTCTAGTGGAAGCAAAAAGCATGTGGGAAAAACAGCCTATATTGATCATAATACAGAATACTATGCCGGTGGATTTATGGGTATTCTGCGTAATAAGGATATTAATTCTTTAAGTAAATATTTGTTTGAGTTATTAAACATTGACATGTATAAAAGGATAATTAGAAATACAAGCACCGGTTCAAATATACAGAACTTATCAAGTACGCTTGAAGAAATAAAAATTCCTCTTCCACCGCCTGAGATACAGAAGCAAATTGTTGGAGAATGTAATAAAGTGGATCAGCAAACTGACCAATCCCGCCAAACCATCACTATAGCCGAACAGACGATTGAGAAAAAACTACGAGCGATTGAAAGTGCTAATCATGAAATGAAAAAATTAGAAGATATTGCTGAAAAACTCGTAGCTGGTGGGGATGTTCCGAAAGAGAATTTTTCACAAGTCAAAACTGATGAATATAATATACCAATTTATGCTAATGCTGTTGAAGATAAAGGTTTATATGGATGGACCGATATCGCAAAAATAAAAAAGCCAAGTATAACAATATCCGCAAGAGGTACGCTCGGATATACAGAAGTAAGAAATGAAATGTTTTATCCTATTGTGAGGTTAATCGCTTTGACTCCAAATATGGATTTAGTTAATATTTACTATTTAAAACATGTTGTCAATAAACTTGATTTCACGGATAGTGGTTCTGTCATCCCTCAACTAACTGTACCAAAAGTAAAAGGTTTACAAATTCCCGTTCCTCCGCTTAACATTCAAGAACAGTTTGCAGCAGAAGTTGAGTCATTAGAGGCAAAAATCACGGAAGCACAATCCGTGATTGATAGTGCTACTGAGCAAAAAAATGCTATTCTTAAAAAGTACTTATAAAGGCAGGTGCGGTTTCCTAACCAAAGCAGAATACCAAACGCGTATTCTGCAATAGGCGTCAATTTAACGTGACCATTGCTGTAGCACATTCTGTTAGATTGTGCTTCTTTCTACAACATTCATCTTTTACCCCCATACCTTTCGCACCGCTGGTGCTTGTTTATTGTCGGGTGAAGTTCTATATACCTTTCGCATCTCCGATGCTTGTTATGTAGCCTCAGAGAGACGGAATGTGTATAGAAAACATTGATGTGACCATAATTAGTCCTAGCGTGACAGCAGGTGTATAGAAGTTGTTTAGATAAATAGCACTCCGCATAAAGTTAAAGAAAATATTTGGGTAATTTGGCGAGGTTAGGAAACCTCGCCAGCAGAGTGGTGATCGTGCCTTATGCCAACAAGAAATTACCTGTTTAATTATTTAAACTTCATCTGGAGTGCAGCCTGTTGACAACCCTTTTTCTATAGACATATTGCTCCGCTGGAGCAAGGGGTTAGCGAGCCTTTTTAATATAAGTAACAAAATCTTTACACACCAAGTTAAAGGGATGTGTAAAGATTTTGTCATTCTATCTGTCTGAATCACGGATTACGCGGAGGATGCGGAGGACGCGGAAGGGGTTTCTTGTGTATTTTAAGTTTACTTTCACAAGTTGGCGTTTATTTTAGCAAACCCTCTTTTTCTGTGTTCTCTGTGTTCTCCGTGCCTTCCGTGATTCAGACATAAAGGGTGACTATATTTTTACACATCCTGGAAAATCTTTATTTCAATTGAATTCTCAAGGTACATTGTGTATAATTGATTCGGTTTTATTCTTTATGAACAAATAGGACAGAGGTAAAAGAAAACAATGAAAAAAACAATGTACGAAAAAATATGGGAAACGCATCTCGTCCGCGCCTCCGAAGACGAAGTACCGATCCTCTATATCGACACACACCTCGTTCACGAAGTGACATCCCCGCAAGCATTTGAGGGACTAAGACTCAACAAACGAAAAGTACGACGACCCGACCTAACATTCGCTACGATGGACCACAACGTACCGACAACAGATAGAAGCCTACCCATCAAAGACCAGATCGCAGCAAAGCAGATGGAAACACTCGCGCAAAACTGCAAAGAGTTTGATATTCCGCTATACGACATCAACAGTCCTGATCAAGGTATTGTGCATGTCATCGGACCAGAACTTGGCATCACACAACCCGGTAAAACGATGGTGTGCGGCGATAGTCATACCTCTACACACGGAGCACTCGGCGCACTCGCATTCGGAATCGGAACAAGTGAAATTGAGCATGTGCTTGCAACACAATGTCTCCTGCAACATAAGTCCAAAACTTTTGAGATTCGCGTTGATGGAACGCTACCTTACGGCGTAACAGCGAAAGACATCATCCTCTCAATAATCGGTCATATCGGAATTGATGGGGGTAACGGCACAGTAATAGAATACACAGGTTCAACAATCCGAGCACTGACTATAGAAGAACGCATGACGGTCTGTAATATGTCAATAGAAGCAGGGGCGCGTGCTGGCATGATCGCACCTGATGATACGACCTACGAATACATTGCTGGCAAACGTTTTGCACCCAAAGGTGAAGACTTTGATAAGGCAGTTGAGCAATGGAAACAACTTCCAACAGACGATGGTGTTACTTATGATCGCACACTTACACTCAACGCTGCAGATATTGCACCGCAGATAACATGGGGTACAAACCCAGGTATGGTTACGGACGTTACAGGACAAGTCCCCAATCCAGCTGACATGCAGTCAACCGATGAAAAACAGGCAGCAGAACACGCTTTGGCATATATGGGTCTTCAACCCGGCACACCGATGACAGATATCTCAGTAGATAGAGTCTTCATCGGAAGTTGCACAAACTCACGTATCAGTGATCTACGTGTAGCAGCTGATGTCATAAAAGGAAGGAAAGTCGCAAAGACTGTCAATGCAATGGTCGTACCGGGATCGCAAGCAGTCAAACGGCAAGCGGAATCCGAAGGGCTTGACGAAGTATTCCGTACCGCAGGATTTGAATGGAGGGAAGCAGGATGTAGTATGTGTCTCGGCATGAATCCTGACATTCTGATGCCAGGGCAACGTTGTGCCAGCACATCAAATCGGAATTTTGAAGGAAGACAAGGGAAAGGTGGACGCACACACCTTGTTAGTCCGCAGATGGCAGCTGCAACTGCTGTAACGGGCCATTTTGTTGACATAAGGGAATTTACATCTTAATTGAGGAACAAAAAATGGAAGCATTCAAAGAACATGATGGACTGGTTGTCCCGCTTGACAGAATTAATGTTGACACCGACCAAATTATCCCAAAACAGTTCTTGAAACGAATTGAGCGGACAGGTTTCGGTGAATTTCTATTCTATGATTGGCGTTACCTTGAAAACGGCGACTCTAATCCTGAATTTGTATTGAACCATACTCGCTACGCGGACGCGAGTATCCTAATTGCAGGTATAAATTTCGGCTGTGGAAGTTCTCGTGAACACGCACCATGGGCATTACAGCAATACGGTTTCAAAGTGATTCTCGCGCCTTCATTTGCTGACATTTTTCGGAATAACTGCTATAAGAACGGAATATTGCCGATCACACTATCTGCTGAAATAATCGCAGCAATTAGTCAGCAAGCGAAGGAGACCGAAGGATACAGATTGATGGTAAATCTTGAAGAACAATCCCTTGTCAGTCCTGATGGAACAGTATACACATATCAAATCGGTGATTTTGAAAAGTACTGCATGCTTAATGGACTTGATGAGATTGGGTGGACATTACAATACGAAGTGGACATTACAACCTACGAAAACCATAATCGTTTATAGTACTTGACAAAAACACAGGAATTAGTTACACTAAGTCCAAACAATTAACACCGCATTCATAAGCGGAAAAACTTAGAGTTTTGCCTAAAGCAATTAATGTCATACTACATATTTAAAAGTAGTAAGCACACTTATGATGATAAAATAGTTAATTCGGTAATTTTCTGTTTGCATGATGCAGGTTTATTCCCCTGCTGTCGAGTTTTCCTAACCTCGACAAAATTACCTAAGTATTTTCTTAAACTTCATTTGTGTGCCAACTGTATCTGTCGATTAACCAATAATTTTGCACACATATTATTAAAGAGAGGGATAAAATGTTAGCAGAAATACTTCAAAGAGAAGGCGTTATTATAATACGTCCAACTGGACGGATGATCGGTGCCGCAAATGTTGAACTCAGACAACAAATTCATGAAGAACTTGAGGAATACTTTGATGCACCAAAAGTCGTGTTTAACCTTGAAGAAGTCACCCGCATGGATAGTAGCGGCTTAGGGACACTCGTTTCCGTACACGTGACGATTACGCGAAAAGGGGGACGCACAGCACTCGTCAAAGCCGGCGCACATATCAGAAACCTCCTTGTCCTCGGAAGGTTAGCTACCGTTTTTGAAAATTATGACAGTGAAGAGGAAGCAATACTTGAAATGACGACTGACAAAAGCTAAATACACAACATTGATGTTTACGCTATTCATCATGCACAGCATCATTTGTGATGATGATGATAGATACTAAAAAGGAGATGTATGGCAAATCAGATCAATCTAACATTTACTGTCAACGCAGGATATCACAATCGGGAGGCATGTCCCGTTGTCGTTAATGTAGACCATCCTGAGGTTAGCAAATTTATCAATAGAGACATTATCCTGACAGATGTTGAGACCGGAGATGCAATTCCGGCACAATGTTACAAAAGTGACGACAAAAAGTCTACAACATTAGTTTGGATACTCAACGATCTTGCCGCTGATGCCTCACGTACTTATAGGCTCTCAGAGGGAAGTGTTAACACAGAAGCAGGAATTGAATTAGAATATGGCGCGGAAACAATTGATGTCTCCCTGAACGGAAGAACTTTTACAACGTTTCGTTATGGTAAAAACCAGCAACGTCCTTATTTTTTCCCCGTTTTGGGTCCGAATGGATGTGAAGTGACACGCGGAGAAACAAGCGAAATCTCAAAAGACCATGTGCATCACCGTTCACTCTATGTCGCTTACGGGGAAGTCAATGATGTTGATCTTTGGGGGGAAGGTAGTCATTGCGGAAGAGTGGTACATCAAGGGTTTACACAAAAACACGGCGGGGCTGTTGTCAGTAGAATCTATGCAGAAAACAACTGGGAGACAAACGATAATGCCGTGTTGATGACAGACTTGCAAAAATTCCGCATCTACAATTTACCTGAAGACAGTGCAATTTTTGACCTGGATTTGAGTTTTATCGCTTCTGCTGGTGATGTCCATTTCGGCGACACAAAAGAAGGCGGTATCATGTGTATACGTGTGAACCCTTCAATGAACGCCTCGGATGGAGGAAAAATAGAAAACGCTTTTGGCGGTATCAACGAAGGTGAAACTTGGGGAAAACGCGCGAACTGGTGTGATTATTCTGGTGTCGTTGACGGGACACACGTCGGAATTGCAGTCTTTGATCATATTGTAAACCCGCGCTATCCCACCTATTGGCACGTTCGCAACTACGGATTAATGGGAAGTAACATCTTTGGTAGCGGTACTTTTGAACGGGACAAATCTAAAGACGGATCTTATGTCCTTAAAGAGGGTGAGGAGATGCACTTTAGATTCCGCGTGTTAATCCACGCAGGTGATGCTACTGCAGGTAACGTGGCACAGAAATATCATGATTTCATCAATCCGCCGACTGTTGAGATATCAGATGATGTTTGAAGGACGACATATATCTGAACTTACGGACCAGAATTTTATAAATCTTATCGGTAACCAAACAGAAAATTTATGGATTGAATTTAAGCGGCAAAGTTACCAACAACACAAAAATAATCGCGATGAGTATAGGCGTGAGATATGCAAAGATGTAACGGCTATGGCTAACGCTGAAGGA
>CAZURU010000123.1:0-6592 GCA_964623585.1 uncultured bacterium | reverse complement strand
ATGAATCTTTTATTAAGGAAATATCTGTTCAACCTTATTACCGTATCTTTGCATTACCATACGAATCCAATCGGAACTTTATATCTACCGAAGATCAAGCTATACGCAAAATGTTGTATAACCCACCAAATAAACGTTGGGCTGGTTTTGGTATTACAGGACTATGGAAACAGCAAATACATCAATTGGAAGATGGTATAAAAGGCCGAAATATTACTGGCGGTCAAATTGCCTTACTAAATGATGGGTTTTTTGAAGTCCGATGTTCTATTAATATACAGTTTCAAAGAGGATGGGGAGATCCGCAGTTCGCTATTCCTAATTCTGTAAAATGGTTGTACCCGTATGTCGTGATTGAGTTTCCAGTCTCATTCATGCGATTATTAAAGTCAATATATAATGCAGCTGGGATAAAAACTGATGTTTACATACAACAGAGTTATTATAACATCAAGGGATATGCGTTACCAGAAGGTCCACCTACATATCCTACATTTGGTGCATTCATTGATGAGAGAGGAGTCTATGAAAATACAGCACCAATTGATTCTAACAGAATTATCGGACATGATTTTGTCCCTGACCATGAGGCATACGGTTTAGTGAAAGATGTGTATGCTGCATTTGGATTAGGGGCACGTGCAATACCCGCATTTGATGAAAATCAAAACTTTATTTTAGAATAACTATATTGACATTACAAAGGAGACAAATATGCCAATCCCCACTATTCATGTCGGTTGCACACATTTCGCACACGGGCGATTACAAGCACAGGTCAACACAAACGGACTGGAACCCGTCGCATGTGTCGACATCAACCTTGAAGCAGCAAAAAGAGGCGTCGAATCAATCAATGGCGTATCAGAAGATTTATCAGAACGCATCTACACCACAATCACTGAAGCAAAGGATAAGCATCCTGAAGTGGAGGCATGTCTTATCTACGCCTCTACTACTGTCCATGCAGAACTTATAGTGGAAAGTCTGAATCTCGGTATGCACACACTTTGCGTCAAACCGATTGCAACGACAATAGCCGAATTCCAAGACATCACAAAAGCGCACAAAGCGAACCCCGGAACAATTTTAGTTCAAGGTCAGAACAAGCGATGGAACCCAGCAGCAGCAAAAATGCGAGAATGGCTCCGAGAAGACGACGGTATCGGTGAAATGTTAGGTGGAGAATGTAGGTTCTGGATCCGACAAAACCTCTTTACCGGACCCGACTCTCGCCAACCAGATGCGTATGTTGATGGACTCTATTTCCATGCAGGGTGTAGTCATCAACTTGACCAACTCGTTGGTGCAAAAGGACTCCCCAAATACGTTACAGCACAGGTCCATAACCGAAGAGACCCAGCATTAGGGCAAATTGACGCATGGGGTACCGCAGGTGGAAACGCATTGATGGAATACGATAACGGGGCACCGTTCACGTACGCTGGTACAAGAGCAGGACACATGGGTGCTTACGGATGGAGCGGAAGCTGGACATTCCACGGCGAAGAAGGCGACCTCCGCAGAGATGGCGGACACCTCCAACTATTCCGAACAGGGCAAAATGTTGAAGACTTGACCCTACAAGACCTACATGGGGGACTAATTGAGGATGATAGACTTCAATTTGATGCTTTTGCTGATGCAATCACCACAGGAAAAGACCGTGATTGGATTCAGGACAGCACTCTCGGCACATGGATACTGATGGAAGCCTGCAACGAATCTGCGCGCACACATGAACGCGTTGATGTGGAAGCATTCGCACAGAAGATGCTGAGCTAATTTGGAGACATCACATGCAATCACCACACGGTTCAGCGTTTCGTCCATCTGTAATGGGCAGCAACGGCATGGTTACGTCAGGACACGTTCTTGCCTCACAAGCAGGTGTACAGACAATGATGGCAGGTGGCAACGCTGTTGACGCTGCAATCGCAACAGCCGCCGCACTCGGTGTCGTAGAACCCGCAGGGTCCGGTGTTGGCGGGGACGGATTTATCCTCATCTATTGGGCTAAAACAGGACAGGTCGAAGCAATCAACGCCACTGGACCCGCACCCCAAGCCGCAACACGCGAAACCTATCTCAAAAGCGGCGGCATTCCAATGAAAGGTATGCGAAGCGTTTCGGTGCCAGGACTTGTTGACGGATGGCTGCTTGCACATGAACGCTACGGAACACTCAAATTAGAAGAAGTTTTCACACCCGCAATTTCTCTCTGTGAAGAAGGTTTCCCCGTTAACCACAGACTTGCAGGTAGTTTAAGAGAACAAAATGCAGACTTCTCTGCTGACCCACATACACGCGCTATTTTCACAAACGACGGTGAACCAATTCCCGCAGGTGAATGCCTTGCAAATCCCAATCTCGGTACCACCCTCCGAAAAATCGCTAATGAGGGTAGAGATGTGTTCTACAAAGGTGAAATTGCCAAAGCCATTGGTGAATTCAGCGATGCTTATGATGGAATATTATCAGCAGAAGACATGGCAAACTACAAGGCACACTGGGATGAACCTATACACGTCAACTATCGCGGTTATGAAGTCTATGAAATGCCCCCGAATTCAAGCGGACATATCTTATTACAAGAACTGAACATCGTAGAACTGTTTGATCTGCAAACATTAGGATGCAACACAGCAGAGAGTGTACATCTCATGGTTGAGGCAAAGAAACTCGCCTTCGCTGACAGAGAAAAATACATGGCTGACCCAAATTGGATGGATGTTCCCATAAAAGGCATGCTCTCTAAATCTTATGCAGCAGAACAGGCAAAACGGATTGACATGGAGAAGCCTGCAGTTGATGTCCCCGCAGGTGGACCCGAATCACACGAAGATACAACATGCTTTTGCACTGCTGACCGCGCGGGGAATCTTGTCTGCGTACTACAGAGTATCCAATCCGGTTTCGGATCCGGTCTAATTGCAGGTGATACAGGAATATTATTAAACAACCGAATGACCTATTGGCACTTAGAGGAGGATCATCCCAACTGTCTAATGCCGGGTAAACGTGTCCGTCATACAATGAACCCTGTCATCGTCACAAAAGATGGCAAACCTATATTAGCATGCGGAACACCAGGGGCAGACACACAGGTTCAGACAAATCTACAGTTAGTCACACATGTCCTTGACTTTGGGATGACACCACAAGAAGCAGTCTCAGCACCACGATGGCGAAGTCTACAAAACCCGATGGAATCTACAATACCGCATACCTGTTCCAATCATCTACAGTTAGAAACACGGTTCCCCTCAGATACGCAAGAGGGTTTAGCAGAGAAAGGGCATGAACTCCAACTTGTAGGGGATTGGGGAGGTCCAGGAAGCGCACAGATGATACAGGTTCATACGGAATCGGGAGCACTTATCGGCGGATCCGATCCAAGAACTGATGGATACGCAGTAGTCTATTAGAATGAAAAGAATTCTTAAAAGTAGTAAGCACACTCCGTGTGCCGTCTAAAATCAAAGGTTGATTAACGAATACAAACTACTTTGAATTCGATCTGACTAAAATCAAAACACTCCTCGATTTCAAACCGCAACACGATATAGCAAGCATACTTGACGCAGCAGAAGCAATGCAACGCGGTGAAGATTTCGGCATTATTACAATAGGTGTCAGATGGGGATAACGAAAATACTGTGTCGTAAAGCCAGTGAAAAAACGCATACACCCATAATTCTACTTGAAATTGACGTTGTAATCGGTTAAAATTAATATAGAACACATTCTTTGACCTTAGGTACTCAGCATAATAGGAGATTTACAATGAAAAACAGACCTTGGAAGATTTACCGAAATTGTGTGATTTTCGTTACACTTGCTACGCTAATTGTCGGATGTGCCACAATCACTACAATCAAAACAACAGATACTTTTGCACCATCAAGCACAAAACACTTAGATAGACACATTGACACTATGTTAAAACAGGAAGGAATTAAGCCTTCACGACAGACTGATGACGCAGCGTTTCTAAGACGTATCCATTTAGATATGACAGGCGTAATTCCAACTCCTGAACAGGTATTAGACTTTGTGAATGATGGTTCAAAAAACAAACGTTCAAAGAAAATTGATGAACTTCTTGACAGTAAAGAATCTAATGATTACTGGACACATATCTGGGTGAATTGGTTAATCGGCAGACGTGATGTAGGTGATGATCGACGCATCGGTTTAACGGGTTGGGTAAGAGATGCTCTCGAAACAAATATGCCTTATAATCAGTTTGTCAGTGAACTCGTTGCTGCTGATGGCGAATTACAAGATAATCCCGCAGGAAATTATGTTCTCCGTTATGAAAGATCACCTGTCTTTTTAACTTCTCACTCCTCCCGACTATTTCTCGGACTTTCTATGCAATGTGCAGAATGTCATGATCATAAAACAGAAGCATGGTTACAAGAGGACTTTTACGGAGTCGCTGCATTCTTCACAGGAATCAAAAGCGAGGAGAAGGGATACCTCACGGATATGATGGGAGACAGAACAGAGATGGAGAATTACCTCATTACTAATTCTCCAGAATTTCAAAGAGCTACCTACATGTTTGATGGCAACAGAGAATCTGTTCCACCCCGATTCCTCGATGGAACGGAATATAAAGGTGAAAACACACAAAAACGCCAGGCACTCGCTGAATGGATGACCGACAATGAAAATCCATACTTTAGCAAAGCAATCGTAAACCGTATATGGAAACATTTCATGGGACGCGCTTTTGTTGAACCGCTTGATGGATTCGGTGAAGAATATCCGCCAACTAACCCAAAGTTACTAGATTGGTTAGCTGAAGATTTAATCATACATGGATATGACCTAAAACACCTCATGAGGATAATTCTACACTCAAATGCATATCAGCGAAGTTCTGAAACAAACAGTAGCAACAAAGATGATGAGATGTTTTACTCACATGCATATTTGAAACCTTTAAGTGCTGAGCAGTTCTTCTATTCAATGTTACAAGCAACAGGATTTGAAAGACTTCAGAAACGGAAAGACAAAGGGCAAGTTGAAAATATGAAACGGGAACACCTCAGAAAATTCCTATTCCTGCTTGATAATGGTGAAATGGAAGAAATTGAGGCATTCAACGGAACTGTCCCACAAGCACTTATGATGATAAATGGTAACTTCGTTAACGACAGCGCAGACCACAAAGAACGCGGATCTTTTGTCAACTATGTCCTTGATAACTGGAGAGATACTATTGACAGAGTTCAATTTATCTATCTGACTGTCCTATCAAGAAAACCGACCAGTAAAGAACAAACCTATTTCCAACGCTATTTAGAACGAAGTCTTTACACAGACAAAGACTTAGCTTATGAGGACCTCTACTGGGTACTACTAAACTCAGCGGAATTCTCACTAAATCATTAACCAGTGACAAGATCATCAACGGTAGATTTTACTTTCTAACCGTACTAAATCAGAATTAGATTCACACACAATGAATCGCATTGAAAAAGGGAGCATTATTACATGAAAAGGTTAATTATGTTAATTCTCTTGTGTTGCTTTACCTTTGCTATTACCACAGCAGCATTCTCACAACTTTACTTTGAGGATAACTTTGATAACCCAAGCAAATCTGAAAAAAGTGGGCTTCACTATGGGGAACCTGGGAATTTAAAAACAAAGAATACCATCAACTCCTAGATGATGCAAACTGTATCAGCATCGTTACCGATGACTATTGGAATGAAGATTGGGTTGAATATACTTATGAAGTAAGTGCAAACAAAATCAGTGGTGCAGAAGCTTTCCTGATTATGTTCCGACTTCAAGGTGAGATGCATCCGCGGGATAGGGCACTCAGAGAACTTCCTGCCAGTATGCAGGGAAAAGAACTCTTTGAATACTGGTGGAACCTTGGAGGTTGGGGAAACTCCCTTTCAAGAATTGAAGCCTGGAACGGTGCTGCATACAAACAAGCTGGTGATAGTAATCATACATTTAATACAGATACATGGTATAACATCAAAATCGTCAATACACCTACCAGTTACACCCTTATTCTTGACGATGAAGAAGTACACAAAATTTCCGATTCTGATAAAGGTGGTGTAGGAAGAATTGGACTTGGAACGTGGCATACACTTGCAAAATACGAGGATGTAGTCGTCTATGGACCCGATGGTGCATTACCGGTTGATCCGAAAGGTAAAGTCGCAACTACATGGGGATTCCTTAAAGCTGGAAGGTAAAACTACTTCCCTATATAAAAGAAGGCAGAATCATCCATAAGTGATTCTGCCTTCTTTTGTTTTGTTCAACAATTGTCCTGTAGGAGGGTTTGTAACCCCGATTGCCTAAAATAGACTGAGTTGTTGTGGATCCTGTTCTACTGGTGGATATTGTTTATGTCCATTTAGTATATCAATATAACAAGTATTATACCCTATATTAAGGAAAATATCAATGAGATGCCGTATATTAGGGGTGTGTAAACTTTTTGTCACTTAATCTTCAGTACCTTCACCAATAATAGACATCCTGTTAGATCGTGCTTCTTTGTAGCTGATCAAAGTCATATAATGTCATATAATGAACCAGAAACCCCTTC
>CAZURU010000122.1:0-12613 GCA_964623585.1 uncultured bacterium | reverse complement strand
CTCCTTAATGGAGTTGCTTTTTCTGATGGATTCTGGTACAATATTGAATAAGGTAAAACATCAGAAAAAGCAACTCGCTTTTTTATGTTCAATTAGGGGGTGTTAGCCCCCTAATCTCTTATTCATATTATACCATATAAACCCAGTATATACAAGGGTTTAGGACACTTTAATAACTTTTTTCAAGTCCAAAACGACTAATTCCGTTTTTCTTTTGGTAAGATAGAATCGGGAAAACCGAAGCATGTCATCGTTAGTTACTTTACTGGAAATGTTTACTCCTATGTTGATGGAGAGTTAGTCCATTGCAGCAGCGGAATTCAAGGGAATTTTAGCAATTGGGAGTTATACCCCCTCATTTTCGGTGATGAAGCAAGTGGCGGTAGAAACTGGGAAGGCAAGCTGAGTCACGTCGCAATATACAGTCGTTTTGTTGGTGCAGAAGAAGCTGCGCATAAGTTTAAGTTGATTCAAAGTGAATGAAATCTGTAGAAGACATTCTCCGCGTGCCGTGCAGCCCCAGAGAGGCGACAGGTGTATAGAAAATAAAATAGACAATCATCTTTAGTCCATAGAGAGGCGACAGACGCAATGAAAAACAAACTATTTTACCTCAATCTATCATTACTGGTCTTACTGCTTAGTATTCTCACAACACTATTTTTGCCGCTATGCTTTGCAGAAAATTACACGCAGATGGGACTACCTGAAAATGCTATAGCACGTCTCGGTAAAGGACGAATTAAACACATGTTGTATTCTCCTAATGGTGATACATTAGCAGTCGTCACTTCCATCGGAATTTGGCTCTATGACACAAAAACGTATCAAGAACTAAACCTACTCCCAATCTCAATGCATAAAAATATAATAATTGCCCCAGAAATTACTAATACAACATACAGCGTTGATGGACAAACACTTATTAGTGATATCAATGAACAACTTATTTTTTTGTGGGACATCACATCAGGTGAAAGTAGGGAGATATGGAAAGGAGATGGAGTCTATTTTGATCCTGATAGGAAAACATTTACCATTGAAAAAGAGGATACAACCATACAGTTGTATCAGGAAACTAAAAGAGATTTAGAACATACATTGAATGCGGATAAAGAAAAACCCGTTAGTTTCGCATTTAGTCCTGATGGTCAGACACTTGCGATTATTGAAAACAAATATAATTATATGATTAAGATCCGGGATACACGTACACACAAACTAAAATACAGCCTTACAGGTTTTTCTGAGTTTTTTTACCTTAATGAAATTGCGCTTAGTCCAGATGGAAATACACTTGCCACCCTGAGTTCAGGTAAACCTATCCGTCTATGGGATGTTACAACAGGCAAAATAAAGAAAACACTCACAGGATATAAAGTGTCGGAAATAACAAACCGTCATCTTAACCGTATACGATATGCCTCCCATACTGTGGTTGATCGTGTAGCCTTCAGTCCAGATGGTAATACGCTGGCATGTGGAAATCGCAACGGAACGATTCGTCTGTGGAATGTTAATAGTGGAAAACTCAAAAAGACATCGTCAGAACATCAAAGCTTCATTACAGGTCTTACTTTTAGTCCAGATGGAAAATTACTCGCCAGTGGAAGTGAAGAAGGGCTCATATTAGTATGGAATCTCAAAACAGGTGACCATGCCCCCTTCCTCGCGGAACGAATGGGACCTATCTCTTGTGTAACATTCAGTCGTGATGGAAGTATGCTGGCAGGTGGCAATAAAGATGGTAACATCCACCTATTTGATGTCGCAACAGGCAATCCTAAAATGACCTTTACGGGACATATCGAAGAAATTAATCAAGTGTTATTCAGTCCTGACGGTGATATGTTAGCGAGTAGAAGTTTCGATGGTACTGTTCGCTTATGGGATATACACACAGGAAAAACGAAAATGACACTCTCAACACCTATAGAAAATTCTTTGAGTGGATTACTGTTTGCTGACAACGGTAAACTTTTTGCTATCAGAGGTGAGTTTGAATTAATCTATCTATTGAATGTAAACAGTGGACAATACGAGAAGATCCTGATGGGACATACATCTTTTACACGTAACTATTCAATTTCAATTAGTGCTGACAGACAGATACTGGCAAGTAACAATGCTGATGGAACAATCTTGTTTTGGGACTTATCTTCTATAGTTAAGGCAACTGATTGAAGGAAGAGATCCAGATTTATGCTGGTATTCACACCGTTGATTTGATGTATTCAGCGAGGACTCATATAAGAGACATTATAATGAAAGCAAAATGGATTTCAATCTTAATTGTAATAGGCATCGTTTCGGGTGTATTAGTGTTCCGAATTGTATCAACGCGCATTCACCCAGATACATTCATCCATGATTCTCCGCAGTGGAATTTACCTAAAGGAGCAAAAGCGCGTCTTGGTAAAGGTAAGATTACGGATATAGCATATTCTCCAGACAGCCAACAATTGGCAGTCGCAAGTACTACCGGCATTTGGTTCTATGATGCTAATACCTTAGAAGAACAAAACTTCTTAACAGGACATACAGGTGCTGTTTCAAGCGTAGCGTTTAGTCCGGATGGTAAAACACTCGCGACTGGCAGTGCAGACCAAACGATTCGTCTATGGGATACGTTAACACAAAAGCATAAGCATACATTCATTCGTGATTTTGATCCTCATTTCCATAATTTTATGTTTGTAAACTTCATTGGAGATGGGAACACGCTTGCAAGTTTATATTTCGGTGATATAGATTTATGGGATCTCACAACAAATACACATAAAACGAAACTTCATACACGGGTATCTGAGAACATAGATTTTAGTCCTGATGGTGTTATTCTTGCAAGCAGTGGTAATAAAGATGTTTATTTATTTGATACTGTAACAAATATAGGAAAACAGAGTCTAAAAGGACACACAGAATCGGTCAAAACAGTGGCTTTCAGTCCTGATGGCAAAATTCTTGCCAGTGGTGGGAATGACAATACTATTCGTCTATGGGATATAGAAACAGGGGAGCAAAAACAGACACTTATAGGGCATAAAAAAAGTATAAAAAGCCTTGATTTTAGTCCGGATAGACGCACGCTGGCAAGTGGAAGTGGTGACAATACTGTTCGGTTATGGGATGTAAAAACAGGGTTACTTAAGAAAACGTTCAGAAAACATTCGGCGGAGCTTGAAAAAATCTTGTTCAGTCCCGATGGAAAATCTCTTGTCAGTTGGAGTCAAGATAACATCGTTTGTCTATGGAATGTAGCAACACATAAACACATAGATACAATCAAAGGTCATACCGAAATGCGGCAGATTGCTAACAGTCTATCATTTAGTGCTGATGGCAAAACACTTGCAAGCCTGGGCACAGTCAGGTCTATCTATCTGTGGGATGTTGAAACAGGAAAACACACAAAAACATTAAAGGGACATAAGAAAGAAATCACAAGCCTGGCATTCAGTCCAAATGCGTCAACAATAGCAAGCGGAAGTGGTGACAAAACTGTCCGTTTGTGGGACAGTGCTACAGGCAAACATAAAAAAACACTCAGAGGACACAAGTCTGTTGTTACTACTGTAGCATTTAGTAATGATGGCACTATGATAGCCAGTGGGAGTTGGGATAACACTGTGCGTTTATGGGATATTGCTACAGGAAAACAGAAGCAGACATTCGCAGGACATACAAGTAATGTTAGCAGGGTGTTGTTTAGTCCAGATGACAAACTGATCGCCAGTGAGAGCATTGATGAAACTAACAAGTTAACTATCAAGTTATGGAACGTAAAGTCGGGTACAACAAAGCAAACGGTAAGTAGACATTCAGCTCGGTACTGGCACAGCGACATGCAGTTCAGTCCAAATGGAAAAACACTCGCAAGTGCAAATTCGGAGGGCACTATTCAGTTGTGGGATGTAGCTACTGGTAAAATCAGAAAAGAACTTATAGGACATACCGGGATAGGACCTTTCATGATAATTGAAAGCATTTCTTTTAGTCCGGATGGGAAGACACTTGCAAGTGTCGGGTGGGATCATACTGTTCGTGTATGGGATGTAGCCTCTGGCGAACTCAGACATGATATGAAAGGACACACATGGATCGGAACAAGCGTGGCATTCAGTCCAGATGGAAAAACACTCGCAACTGGAAGTGCGGACAAAACGTTTCGTCTATGGGATCCTGACACGGGTGAACACAAGCGAACCATCAACGCACATACGGGAAGTGTTAATATTCTCACCTTCAGTCCAGATGGAAAAACACTCACAACTGGCAGCCGAGACGGTACAGCACTTTTGTGGGATTTCGCGTCTATAGCGGGTACAGTAGACACGCAGAATTAAGACCATTTGACAACAATAGTCATTATCGGTAATTGTCTGTTCACATGATGCAGGTTCATTCCCTGCTGGCGATGCGGGAATGCCTAAAGACGAATGCGCATATGGCATTCGCCATAATTCATACCGTTGATTTCTTCCGAACCTCGCCAAATTACCCGAATATTTTCTTTAACTTCATTAGGGACGATATGTTTATAAAAAAGGTTAGTACATACATATCGCCCCTACGTGACTAAAGAGAACAAAATCTGTGCTTCTATGCAAAAACTTTACACATCCCAAATTTTCTTTGACACATCTACTAAGACCATCTACGAGAGGAGGTGACTTCATGAATAACAAACCCATCTATGAATTAGACAAAGCCATTCTGCTTAATCCAGAAAATGCTACAAACTACATCAACAGAGGAGATGCTTACTACAAAAAAGGTAACTCTGATCAGGCAATCGCAGATTACGACAGTGCTGTCCGACACTGCTCTAACTACGGGACTAACTTCATTGATTCCGACTTGGCACACAGAGGACAAGAAGCGGTTGAAGCAGCTATTGAATTGTTGAACAGCATGATTGCTTCCCCACCTGAAAGTACTGCCGATTTCTACTACACTGGCGTGAAATTATTATTGATTAACGATATACGTAGTGCTAAAATGGCATTTGAGATGGCTTTGAAGTTAGGTTATGAAGACTTAACCAAGGTTAAAAAGCATCTTGAGAACTTGGAAAATCGAAAATAAACTTTAGTAGTGAATCAGGAACAGGAGGTTACCTCATGAACGATCAAACTATCCATGAGTTGGACAAGACAATTCAACTTAACCCTGAAGATACTAAAGCGTATTTAAGCAGGGGATACGCCTATTATCAGAATGGCGACTACGACCTGGCAATTGCTGATTACGATGAAGTTGTTAGACTTGAACCTGAAAATGCTAAGGCTTATATTGCTAGAGGAGATACCTACGTATCCAAGGGTGATTATGACAGTGCGATTGTAGATTTTGATGAAGCCATCCGACTCAGTCCTGAGGAAGTTGAAGCCTATGTTAGCAGGGGAATCGCTTATTTCAATAGGGGCGATGATGATAGAAGCATTGTTGATTTTGATGAAGCTGTCCGGCTCAACCCAGAATACGCAACAACTTATAGAGGAAGAATCTACTACGAAAAAGAAGATTACGATAGGGCTATCACTGATTGCGACAAAGCCATCCGGTTCAACCCTAAGGATGATGAAGCCTACAGAATCAGAGGAATGTCTTATCGCGTTAAAGGTGATGCTGACAGAGCGATTGTAGACCTAAGCAAAGCCATCTGGTTGAACCCTGAAGATGCTATGAGCTACACCAGTAGGGGATCTGCATATTACGACAAAGGTGATTATGACAACGCTATTATGAATTACGACTTAGCTATCCGACTTAATCCTGACGATTCCATTATCTACAGAGCAAGAGGACTGTGTTACCACTATAAAGGCGATGATGACAGGGCTATTGTAGACTTCAATGAAGCTATCCGACTCAATCCAAGGGATACTGAGGCCTATATCGGTAGAGGAATTTCTTACCGCAGGAAAGGAGAGTATGATCAGACTATTGCGGACTTGAGCGAAGCTATTCGATTCAACTCTATGGCGATACCGGCCTATGTTAACAGAGGAGTGGCTTATAGTATTAAAGGTGACTTTGACCGAGCTATTGCGGACTTGAAAATAGCTATGACTTTTAACTCTGAGCGGACCATGTTTTATCTTGACCAAGTTATCACAGAAAGCGTAGAGGGCGATGGAAGTGCAAAGTTTAGAGAAGTCACAACGTCTATACTCTCTATGTTCAACGATGTCCTGCATAAATTTAGAGTTAATCAGCAACAGGAGAAAATTAAATGAATGACATTACTATCCGTGAGTTGGACGAAGCAATCCAAATCAATCCTGAAGATGCCATTGCATATCTAAACAGAGGCATTGCCTATCGCCATAAAGGTGAGTATGATAAGGCTATCGTAGATTTCAACAAAGCTATTGAACTTGCCCCTAATGAGGCTGGCGCATACTACAACAGAGGATATGCTTATCATGAAAAAGGTGAGTATGATAAAGCCATCGCAGACTATAATGAAGCCATAAGACTTGAACCTGAAGATGCAGAAACCTATTACGATAGGGGCAGTTCTTACCTTCAAAAAGGCGACTATGACCAGGCGATAGCGGATTTTGATGAAGCCATACACCTTGAGCCCGAAGAGACTATAATCTATTATAACAGAGGTAGGGCCTACTGTCAAAAGGGTGACTATGACAAGGCGATAGCGGATTTTGATGAAGTTATCCGCCTTGATTCTGAAAACGCCATGGCCTATTACAATAGAGGGAGTACCTATCACGATAAAGGTGATTATGATAAGGCGATAGAAGATTATGATGAATCTATCCGGCTTGATCCAGAATTTGCCGCAGCCTATGATTTTAGGGGGAGCTGCTATTTGCAAAAAGAGGACTATGATAAGGCTATTGTGAACTTTGAAGAAGCAATGCGACTTGATTCTAGGGATACTTCCCGCTGTGGCAGAGATCAAGCCTATATTGGTAAAACCCTAACCTATGCTGCTGCAGTTGTTCACAGCGAAAAAAACGAGGATGATAGAACTATTTCATTTATGAGCGAAGTCCTCCAACTTGACCCTGAGAATTACACTGCCTACTGCAGCAGAGCGGAGGCTTACTACGATAAAGGTGAATATGACAAGGCAATAGCGGATTTTGATGAACTCATCCGGATCCAACCTGAAAATTCCGTAGACTATTGTAGCAGAGGAACTGCATATTATAAAAAAGGAGATTATGACAGGGCTATCACAGATTTCAATAAATCCATTTTACTTGATGCAGAAAATGTTGGAGCCTATGCGGGTAGAGGATCATCTTTTCAAGAAAAAGGCGATTATGATGGTGCTATCATAGACTTCAGTCAAGCCATCAAGCTTGACCCCCAAAACGAAATGCTGTATTTCCAGAGAGGAGATGCATACTACAACAAAGGTGATTATGACAAAGCCATCGTAGACTTTGATGAGTCTATCAGTATTAATCCGAAATACAGTGTAGCATACACCAGCAGAGGAATAATTCACTACGATATGAATGAGTATGACAAAGCCATCACAGACTTAGATCAGGCAGTAAAACTCGATCCTGAAAACGAGTTTGTCTACTTCCTTAGAGGTAATGCTTATCAACAAACAGACGAAATTGAAAAAGCTATTGGCGACTACGGTCAAGCCATCGAACTTGATCCAAAATATGGTGCTGCTTACATGAGCAGGGGAAAAGTTCATTATGATAATAGGGACTATGACAAAGCTATAATAGACTTTGATCAGGTACTCCGGCTTGATCCTGAAAATGCTAGTGCCTATTTCTATAGAGGAAATATATTTAATAACAAAGGCGACTATAAGAATGCTATTACTGACTACGATAAAGTCATTCGACTTGAACCTGAGAATGCTAGAGGCTATGTCCATCGCGGACTTGCTTACCATCTTGATCTTGACAACAGCAACTATGCTCAGTCCATTGCAGATTTGAACGAAGCTGTTCGATTAGATCCTGAAGGGGGTTATGATCAGTTTCTTGATATCCTAAGTATCAAACCTATTCTATTGGATTCTGAAGGTTCCGATTCATTTGTTGAGAATCTGATGAATACAAGTAGGAATTTTTTTAGCGAACTTGCTCGATTAGATCCTGAACGTAACTACGATTCAGTTATTGAGAAGCTAAGTACGATGGGGAATATTTTTAGCGAACTTGCTCGATTAGATCCTGAACATGACCACGATCAGGTAATCGCAGCTATGGACGCAGCTATCCAACTTTATCCTGAAAATGCTAATAACTATCTCATGAGAGGAGTCGCTTACTGCAAAAAGGGCGAGACCCTCAAGGGATATGCCTCGCGTCCAAAAGGTGACTATTTTGATAAAGCCATTGCGGATTTTAACGAGGCTATTCGGCTTAATCCTACATTTGCCTTAGCCTACCTCAATAGAGGAACCGCTTACCGCGATATAGGGGAAAATAAAAAGTCTGTGGAGGACTTGAATGAAGCTATTAGATTAAATCCCAAAGTTTCTGAAGCCTATACTAATAGAGGAATCTCTTATCGACACCAGGGTGAGTATGATAGTGCTATTGCTGATTTGAGTGAAGCCATCCGCCTTGAGTCTGAAAATGCCCAAGCTTACGTCAATAGAGGAGCTGCTTGGTTAATGAAAGGCGATTCTGATAGTGCTATTGCTGATTTGAGTGAAGCCATCCGGCTTAATCCTAAGTATAATGCGGCGTATCACCACAGAGGGAATGCCTACCGGCTCAAAGGCGATTATGATAATGCTATTGCTGATTTTGACGAAGCAATACGACTTGATCCCGGGTCAGCACACGATTACAATTGCAAAGGGATCCTCTTTCTTGAGAAAGAGGATTATGACGGTGCCATTCAACAGTTTGATTTTGCCATTCAACTTGATCCTGCATATGCCAGGACCTACTGTAATAGAGCAATAGCTTACTTAAGCAAATTGGATTTTACCCAGGCTGCAGCGGATTTGAACAAATCATCCGAGCTTGAGCCAGACAATGCCGTTATATACCTTAATAGGGGCTATATGTCTCTTATGACAGGAAACTATACTCAGGCCATTGAGGACTACGACAACGCTGTAAGACTTTGCCCCAACTATCAAAGCGACTTAATTGATACTGATTTTGCACTCGGGGGTGAGTATGATGTTGAACGCGCAATTGAATTATTAAGTAGTATTATTACTTCCACGCCTCCTAAAAGTGCTAATGATTATTATTATACTGGTGTCCGAGAACTATTCTGGGATGAAAGAGATAACGCTCGAAAGTTTTTTGAGAAAGCATTGGAACGTGGTTTTGATGATCAAGCCAAAGTTGAGGAACATCTCAGAAACTTAAGATGAAAGTGTAAGACAAGTATAGAGAATACTTACAAGACTCCTGAGTGATATCCAACGCTGATGTTATGACAAACCGGACGGTTCCAAGGATTTTTTGTAAGATTCTTGAGCAAGGATAATGAGCATTGCTTTAGCGCGGCTCATGCCGGTATACAGTAGCCTTCGCCGATGTTCAAATTTGGGTATAATCGGACGTCCTCCCACAATCTTTGTTACAACTGGGAGAACCAAAATGGCCGCGTCACTTTCCAATCCCTGGAAGTCGTAGACATCACTGTACCTGATCGGAGTGTTTGGATCAGGAGTGCTAAGGTGCAGAATTCTTTCAGCGTCTGTGGGAACAGTTGTTTCTTTTACCTCACTTATATTGAGAAGCTCCCAACCCCCGTATTCACGATTCGTATCAAAATAGAACTTATCCTTATCGCTTTCATCACCGTCATGTTTGGTGCTGGTTAGTAAAATTATCTGCTGGGATGAGAAACCTCTATTCTCTTTCAAATCAGATATCAAAGCGTCTAACTTTTCTCCCAAATTTTCCTTGGATTCAAAATATTCGATTTGAACCAAGGGTCCGTGGACACCAGATTTTGGAGGGGTTTTAATCCTAACAAGTTTGGCAACTGTAGAGGCTATCTCATGTGTATTCCGGCAATTTATTTCCAGCTTATGCTCATGCCAATCAAGACTAACATGACCAAACTTTCTCAGCACATCCGTTCCCTTATTCGCAAGACGAGCGAACACAAGATTCTGGTTAGTGAAATCACCAAACATGATCCATTTACCATGGGCCAACCCCCCTTTCAACATTTTGTCCATCAGGCTAAGGAACATTTGCTCGCTCAGATTTTGTGCCTCGTCAACAATCAAATAGTCGAAAATGCCCTCCTGTTCGGTAGCATCAACCTTACGATCCATGATCCGTTCTATGTCCACAATTGTGTCATTTATGAATTGTGGCCAACCTGTATCCAAGTACCCCAACTTCAGCGATCCTTCAAGATTTGGTGAAGCAGTAAGTCTCTGCTGGTGTTTGTCTTTGAGAATAGAATTTTCTTCAAAAGCCCGGAACGGAAGCGTGGCGGGTGTCCCAGCCAGTACCTTGCCACCATGGTCATTGGTAAGCGTTTTTGCCCAACTCTCAAAACGATGACTCAGGTAGGGATTGCAGCACAGTAAACCAACAGTCTCACCTTCCTCACAACGCTGCTTTGCAAGTTCCAAGGCGAGAACGGTTTTACCCGTGCCTGCCGCTCCATCAATCACACAACGAGGTTTCGGTTCTATGGATTCGAAGTTGAGTTGTTCGCTTGATTCGGCTGAAACTGTAGATGGCAGTTGACAACCGACAAGTTGCAAAACTTTGAGTTGATCATCGGTCAGGTGCAACAACTGCGGGAGGCCAGTCTCCAAATTGTTATGGAATATCCTTGCAATTGTTGTTCCGGTTGATACTAGGTCAGAACGCAGATTATCTAGTTGCACTTGTGCGTCCTGATATTTTTCTGTATTGTCAGCATATCTCCAATTACTAATTATTTCTATCACATCAGGTGTGCATATTTCATAGGCATAGTTTGTCAACTTCATACCTATATCGTCCGGGGTTTCATCTACGGATACGACATTGTGACCAAGTAAGAGTGAAGAATTACTTGCAAAGTAAGTTGTTGCGAACCTCTCATTCAAGGCGTTCATGTCCTCTTCGGCTTTAGAAACGGCTGTTCTCAAATCATTGCCTTGTACCTCCTTAATACAGATGACAGAGCAAAGAGCAGGAATGACAATGACAAAATCAATCTTTTTTGAATCTATCAGAATTGAATGCAGTACCACCCAGTCTCTAGATTGAGCAATGGTTTTGAAAGTTTCAAATATAACTTTCTCTGATTGCGAAGCACTATCGGGAATTACATTGGGAATCATTATGGCCATATTTTTATGTCTCCTTTCTAACATTTATCAGGGCAATAATCTTAGAATAATCATAGCACATCTATCAAATCTTTACAAATCAAATTTATGTTTGGGCGTGTAAAGTTTTGGCACAGAAGTTTCAGGAAAACACATTCACCCTTCATTATCCTTCTCCTTACCCCATTCATCTTGATCTTGCTGTAGCACATTCATCCTTCATTGTGCTTCTTTAAACACAATTCATCCTTCATTACCCTTCTCTGTACTAATTTGCCGCCTATGGGGTTTTGCTAAAATCAACACCAACTTGTGAAAGTAAACTTGAAATGCACAAGAAACCCCTTCCGCGTCCATCCGCGTCCTCCGCGATTCCGACAGTTAACTGTCAGAATCTTTACGCGTCCGTTTAGGTACATAGCACTCCGCATGAAGTTAAAGAAAATATTTGGGTAATTTGGCGAGGTTAGGAAACCTCGCCAGCAGAGTGGTGTGCCTGCATTATGCAAACAAGAAATTACCCGTTTAATTATTTAAACTTCATCTGGAGTGCAGCCCGTTGACAATCTTTTTTCTATAGACATATTGCTCCGCTGGAGCAAGGAGTCTGCGATCCTTTTTGATTGTGCTTCTTCCTCCAACCCATTCAACCTGCATTGAACTTCTCCGTACAACAGATGCAGAGCACCTGATGATTGTTAAAACAAACCTGCCCATCTATGTAACTGATCCAAACCCCTTCCGCGCCCTCTGCACCCTCTGCAATTCAGACAAAATAGGTGACAATCCTTCCACCCATACAACCCTCCCCCTCTTCCACCCTTCCATTCTTCCACCCTCCCCTCTTCCAACCTTCCAACCTTCCCCTCTTCCACCCTCCACCTCTTCCAACCTTCCACTTTCCTCATTTTTAACTTGACTTATGGATTTATATATATTACAATTAAAATAAAAGTTATTAACTAACTTACTAAAAGTTTATGCCAAAAGGTGTTCACCATGCTATTCTACAAAATGTCCAGAAATAATCATAATATCAGAAAAAAGCCAACATTTTCATCCATATTTCAACATGCAGAGAATTTCTTACCGTTGAGGAATTTTAAAATTTTGACTCTGTCAAAAAACACGCTACAAAACCTTACTGTAACTAACGCCAAAGCCATTATACCAAATCTTACCACGGTAAGATATTTCTTACCGTACGGTAAGATTTTGAAAGGAGACACACTACGAAATTACAGGATTTCCCCGCTAAATGAGATTAACGCAACGTTACCTTAAACCTCTTATCTTGGAAATCCTGGTTCAGACAAAGGATGCATTTCCATCCTATCCATCTGATAGCACCAA
>CAZURU010000121.1:1576-12633 GCA_964623585.1 uncultured bacterium | reverse complement strand
GGGGTATGAGGTTAGTAAACCTCGCCATCGGGGTATGAGGTTAGTAAACCTCGCCATCGGGGTATGAGGTTAGTAAACCTCGCCGGGTGTGTAAAATTATTGTCACCTTTTTTGTCAGAATCGCGGATTATCGCGGATGACACGGATTGCGCGGATTATTGGCTTGGAGGTTCAAGGATGTATGCGTAGGATTAGCATTTTTTCACTACAGATAGATAATCAGCAAACGATTCAGAAGGAGACATCCTTTGTGAATAGGACCTTGATACACAAACTCAACAATCCGCGTTATCCGTGATAATCCACGATTCCGACAGTTAAGGGGCAAAATCTTTACGCGTCCGTTTATGTACATAGCACTCCGCTGGAGTGCAGCCCGTTGATAATCCTTTTTCTATAGACATATTGCTCCGCTGGAGCAAGGTTCAGCGATCCTTTTTTTAAGTGACAAAATCTTTACACACCCCCTCGCCATCGGGGTATGAGGTTATGCCGTTAGCAATGGTATAATTATAGGTTTTTCTCTTTTTTATTTTACCACCTGTATTGTTCCGCTTGATGCAACTGCTGATATTGTTGGATCATACATCGCTTCGGCAGAAATAGGCGGCACCGTAAATGTCCCCTCTGTTACGACTCTGAGTGGATAATAGAACTTCTGCTCCACCTGCTTCTTAAACGAACCAAAGAAGATGAGTCTGTCATCGCGAATGTCTATGTATTCAGGTGTGTAGTCGTGTCCTGAGGTCCAGTGCGACCTATAACGAGTTGCCAATCTTGGATTTTCAATTTCAAATCCTGCAGGGAACATATCAACCACGACCACATTTTGCAGATAACTTGTGAGTGCCTTCACGCTAACCTCAGCGATGACTAATTCGCCTTGTTGGAATACGTTCTTGACTCGTGAACCGTCTGGGGTGAGATATCGTCTATTGACTTGCAACTCGCGTCCGTACTCCTCAATATAGGAATCCCGTCCAATACCGAACGCTTCCCAGAAATAGTAACAGGTCCCTTTTCCTTTGACCGTAAGTTTTATTTCTGCACCATCCCAATCTGAGCCGATGTATTGTGTTCCAGTCGAATCGAAGTTTGCCATGTGTGCATCGTCTCGTGTGAGTGTTCCGGTATACTTCTGATTGGGTTGTTTCTTGAGGTACTTCCCGAGTGCCAGGAACGCGAACGCGTTGTCCTGTGTATTCGTCCAACGGTGTCGTTTAGACGCTGTATCGGTTAAACTTTCAACGAGTTGGATGATTGCGGGATGGTCGTCCATAGTTTCCATCAACACATCCAGCATGATGGCTTGCGTGCGAATAGGCGAATCAAAATTGCCTCCCGTATCACGCCTCTGATCAATCTTATCAATTTCTACTGCTTCAGGTAGCATTGAGACTGCCATCCCCATATTACCACTAAGCGCAAACGCGCCTGCAAGTTGAAATTGGCTGTAATCGTTGAGTTCACTGAGTCTATTGTTCTTCAGATAGTACATCACAGATTTCTCAGGTGCACCCGCTGCCGCAAGTACATAACATGCATAGACGGTTTGACTAAGCCTATAACTATCCGTTTCTTGATTCGGTCTGTTGAGACTGCCACCGTTTCTGGCTTGCCGTCTCAATCCTTCTAACATCCTATAATAAACCAGGTCGGACACCTTGTAACCTGCTTTTCGTGCTTCAACAAGGAAGTGTGAAGCATAGATACTGCTCCAATTGTTGATGTGAGTCCTCCCTTGCCAATATGCAAAATGATGTTCCGGTAGCAGCATATCTTCCAATTTTGTAATCCCTGCATTGATGTATTCGTCAATTTTTCCCTGTTCTGCCAGCATCGGTTCAACGATGCGTGCAAGATCGCTCAGATAGAGTAACGGGAAGACCCGACTCGTCGTCTGTTCTAAACAGCCGTGTGGGTATTGTATGAGATACCGAAGCCCCCCAGCGAATCTAAGGGTAGGAAGCGGGGACACCGTCAGCATGAATTCAGATGTATCAGGTCTAATGTTTGAAGGAAAGATGAAATCTGCTGGCTCATTCTCTCTAACGATACCTTGTCCTGTCTTTGTTACAGGTGGTGCTGCAGAACGGAGTGGAAGACGCATCGGTGCAAATTCTATCTCCTCACCATTTCCAGATGCGGATAGATTGAACGTTGCGATACCGACTGCATCCTGTGCAACTACATCAAAAAACACCTGTCCCTCCTTACCCGCTGCGACCTGTATCTGTTTCTGTAAAGAGGACTCTTGAACAAGAACCTTACGATTGTTAGCCCCCTCTTCCATTATGAGTTTTATAGGACCGGACGCCTGTAACTTCACACTGAATTCACCTATTTTATCAGTAGCGTTATAGATGGAAACAGGGACGCGAATCTGATCGCCGCCAGTGAGAAAGCGCGGGAATGTCGGTGTCAGAATTACCGGATCACGCACTTTGATCTCTTCAGTTGCTGAACCAAAATCTGCACCAGCATAAGCAACTGCCATTATACGTAAGGAACCGTTGAATTGCGGTATCTTGAAACGCAAGGTACCAGTCCCATCTGCATCCGTCTCCATCATACCTGACCAGAGGGATACAGACATCACCCGAACAGCGGAATCCGTATTCAATCGACTTTGCCTTTTCGCTGCAAGTGATTCTTGTCTTGCAGTACCGAGACGGGCAAAACTCTGTGCGCGTGTCCTGCTATCGCGCACTGCTTTCTCAGCCTCAACCATACTAAAAGCAAGTCCTTCAACCAACGCTTCCTGTTCTATTAGCTGCCCACGCGACGCACGTTTTGGCGTAGTCGTTACCAATTTCATCAGATCAGCAAGTGATTCAATCGGTTTAATAGGAAATCGATGGTCCCTTGTAATCGCATTATGGAATTCATAAGAGATTGTATTAAGTCTTCTCTGTTGATAGAAACGTGCATGCGGATCCGGGGTTTGCGTCCCCGTCAATTGGAGGATTCCTTCATCAACAGCAGCAATTGTGATTCTATAGGATTGTCCCTTCCTCTCCCCACTCACCCGATACTTTATGTTAACTTCACGATTAGGTCGTATCTGTCCAGGAACATCAAGTTCCACCTTTAACCGATGTGCTTCTGCATCAATTTTCAACGGAATAATACCGAATGCGCGGGCGGGGGCGTCCTTATCCAAAGATGTCGTAGAACGTATGAGCATTGCAGAGAGATAGACGTTAGGCGCGTAACCATCTTCAACTGGAATTGTCAATGTTTCTGTGTTCTCTTTAACCGTGATTGTTTGATGGCTCAACACCTTTTCCCGTTCAATCGTTAGCAACACTTTGCCGGGGAAAGGGGGTTTGATCTGGAGTTGTGCTTTTTCACCTGGACGATAGGCATCCTTATCAAGTGTCATATCCAACGTATCAGGATTATCTAATGACCACGGAACACCCCCCCATTCTGAGACATAAAATTGCATAGAAGTTTTTGCCCCACTATCAACATCTTCAATATCCACGCGATGGACACCGTAAGCAATAGGGGTATAGCTAAAATCAGCGATCTCAACGTCAGATTCTAATGTAAAGGTTTCCAGTTCTATAACCTCAGGACTATTCTGTCTACGCCATCTATGCCAATTCTCGACAGCGTATATTGTAGTCTTCAAAGTTCGTCCGGCGGTTGCTTTTCCATCAGTATCAAGTGAAATATAGTTGAATACGACCTCTTCATTTCGTTTTACCGTTCCTGCTTCCGGTCGTTTGATGCCGACATAGTGGGAATACGGATGGACAGTAAACCCTTTTGATGCAGTAACTGACCGTCCACCGAGTTCTTGGACAGTTGCCATAACATAACCACTCAGAGAAGATGGGGGTTTAAGACCTTCAGGTAGTGTGAACTGATAGGTTGCTATGCCATCAATGCCTGTTACTGCTTGGTCAAAGTATACTGTGTCAAAACTGAAACTACGGTTTGGATCGAAGAAGATGAACGAATCCCATGCCTTGGGGGGTCTATAACGCACCTGTTGAAGATTGTAATACCCACTCACTTTTCTTCCGACTGCTGGTGTGCCGAAAAGGTTTTCAGCCTTCACATCTATCGTAACCTCATTATCTAACATATAGGATTCTTTATCTGCTTCTACCGAAACTTTCATGCGGTCTGGTATGAATTCCTCCACTTGAAAACTGGCAGATCCGATCTGTTTTTCACCTGTCCACATTTTAACAGTATACCAACCTGTTGGTGTATAGGCGGGTAGTGGAATATCAACTTCACACGTCCCTTCATCATCAGTCTGTTCTTGATATTCCTTGAGTGTGGCATTCTGTGGATTAACAATCTCAATCCGTACGGGTAGCTGCTTGGGAGTTGTGCTGTTTTGCCCTCGCACAATTCCGATGAGATGTGCTGTTTCTCCGGGACGATAAACCCCGCGATTGGTGTAAAGATACGCCTCATGTCCCTTGACTAAATATGGAACACCCCCAACATTGAAACTGTGTGTTTGCATTTGGTGCCGCTGTAGTTGCAATAAAGAGAAATCGTCTTCCTTCTCAGCAGTAATCAGGAATTCTGGATTATCTTTGAGCATCTCTGACTCTAAAGCCAGCTTAACGAAACCCGCATCATCGGTATTTCCAGATAGCAAAGCCTTCTTATCACGATTATTTATCAGTTGAACTTTCGCCTTCTGAATCGGGTCTAAAGAATCAAGGGAATTGACCCAAACATATAAATCCTTGTCAATTTGTTTCACAACGATACCGAGGTCTGTAACAACGACCAGTTGCTCAGCATAGCCTGACTGACCACTATCGGCATGGACGACCACCTTGAAAATACCGGCGTGGTTATCCTTCAGATAATTCTTTAGCGATAGCGGTGTGATGATTTCTTCGTTTAGTTTTGACTTGATAATGAGTTCACCTTGATGTATCAGTGCCGGTAAACTGGAAAGATAAACCTTAGCTATGCCGATGTCGACGCGTTCCAGATTCGTCGTCGCAACGTCGAGTTTCAATGCCCCCTTTCTCGGCAAGAAAAATGTGTTATCCGTAAAACGGATACCCTGATATAAATCTGGCACTGTTAATCTCTTCACAAAAGTGTCTCTTAATATACTCCCATCTTCAGATGCAATGCCGTTTTTGATATTAACTGTATAATTTGCACGATGTTGGTAATCTGCATGTATTTCTAAGTGACGATAGTTGACCGCCAACTGAAACGGAATTTCTGGTTCAATACTTATATTTTCTTGAAACATCTCAAGGTTGAGTTGTGAAGAGAAACGTATATTGATAAACAGCTTACCATCCCGCTGTTGAAAGTCTGACCGTTCAGTCTGGAGATCTCTTATATTTTGCAGTTGTATGGGGGCAACGCTCGGTTCTTTAAGTCCAATTTCTGCGCCAAAACATTTAAATCCTTCTGCGATTTTGACTTGTAGATAACGTCCTTCAAGTAGTGGTGGTATATCTTCGATTTCTATTAACACAGTTCTTGTCGTAGGACTCTGTTCTTGGAAACTGTAAGGTATTTCATCCCCTCTGCCTGATAGTATTGAGAGATGCTTCTCTAAACCAGCAATGGCGATCGGATAGTTAAAAGTTATGGCTGCAATAGCCTTCACTTTTTTCAGTTCTTTATCATACTGGAAACCGATCTCGGCTTTTTCTACCTTAAAATGTGGTGTTGGATAAGTGAACTTTCGTAAGCCAACAAAAGCATAAGTGGCGGAAGGGTTAAGTTTTGATGAGAGTTCAAAAGAATAATTAACACCCGGTGCCAAGGCATTCTCTAAAAAGATCCCAATCTGATTGTGTGCTATCCATCTTGCTTTCCCTTGAAGTGCAGGTGTAATCTGAATCGCATCGTCTGGTAAATCCGTATAAAGCGATTTACCCGCAATGACGCTTTTCGTAAGGGTTATAACAAAATCTGCCATGCTATCATTCTGGGTCCCACGTCTGAAAGATTCAACACTGAATTCTGTTTTTTCTATCTCTTGTGCATTAACAATCTGTCCTGAAATGCATAACGCTATGCTTATGATACTTGAACAACAATACAAGGCGATGATAATTTTTTGGGAAACTTTATATTTCATGGTAATGGCTCCTGTGTTAGCGAGAATGGAACGAAGGTATTCTATCTATAAGATTAGGTAATATGACTGACATCTGTTGTGAGGATTGAAGCAATTTTTGTGCCAATAAATACTGTGGTGAATCTTAGGGTTTCAGGAATTACCTGCACCAATTTGTGCATTAGTGTTGGTTTACGTGCAAACTTCCGACCAACGTATTTATTGAACGCATGTCCGTTTTTTCAAGATAGTTTTGGATACCTTCCACGACTTCCATTGTCGTTTTCGGATTGACAAAATTGGCTGTGCCGACTGCAATTGCGGATGCGCCAGCGATGAAAAACTCCACTGCGTCTGTTGCGTTCATAATTCCCCCCATACCAATGATTGGAATTGAGACGTTTTTATAGACCTCCCATACCAATCGTAAAGCGACAGGTTTAATTGCGGGACCAGATAGACCCCCTGTAACATTAGCAAGTTCCGGTTTGCGTGTCTCTGCATTGATTGCCATGCCGAGCAACGTGTTTATTGCAGAGAGTGCATCAGCCCCACCGTCTTGAACAGCACGCGCGATCACGGTAATATCGGTTACATTCGGCGATAGTTTTACCAATAACGGTAGATCTGTTTTTACTTTTACCTCTTTTACAAGTTGATGTGCTAACGTTGGGTCTACACCGAAACTCATGCCACCACAATCCAGATTCGGGCAAGAGATGTTGAGTTCCACACCCGCTACACCATCTGCTTCGCTTAACTTCTCAACAACTATCAGGTATTCGGACACCGTCTTACCGCAGACGTTGACGATGACAGGAACATCAAAATTGCGTAGATAAGGTAACTTCTCAGTAATAAAACCGTCTACACCGACATTTTGCAGTCCAATTGCATTGAGCATACCCGATGGCGTTTCCATAATTCGGTTCATCGGATTGCCTTGCCAGGGGACACTTGTAACACCTTTAACAACGACCGCACCGAGTTTGTTCAGGTCAACAAAATTCTTGTATTCACTACCATACCCGAAAGTCCCTGAAGCCGTCATCACTGGATTCCGCATCCGAATCCCACCGATATTCACACTGAGAGGGGTATTTTGTGTATCCATTGTGAGTTAATAATAGCAGGTCATATTCAAAATTTCAATATAACACTTTTATTCATCATTCTCCCATGTCATTTCTGGCGTTTATTTTCAGATCATTATAAGGGTTCCCCTCTTCATCCGTAAACCGCATATAGAAACCCCAGCTCATTTCCTCATTGCAGACCTTGACGAGAATGGTGTTTTCACCTGCTTTTAGTGTGACAGGAACAGTATCTGTGTCAACAACACCCCATCTACCCATTTCAAAAGCATACACTTGTTCACCGTTTAACCATACTTTTGCTTGGTCATCACTTCCGATACGGAGTTGTGCTTCGCGTTCATCAGGTGAAGTTATGGTTGTCCAGGCATAGGACACACGCCAATCGTCATTCCTACCGAAATCGATGAATCCGTTAAAAGCGTTATCAGTATGTTTTTTCCAACTGATCTTCCCATTAGCTCCATCGTATTGAGCGTTTGTGTCAATCTGTCCGGTATCTTCGGGGATGTAAGCGGTATTGTACCCTATGCCTGCTGTGTTATCAAACGGACCGAGAACTAACCACTGTTTTTCATGGATGATACCTGTCTGTAGCATCTGTTCCATTGCTTTATCGGGCATGTTGCTCTTATCGTAATATTCTGCCCATCCTAAGTTGACATTGACATGGAAAGTTGGCTCAGGGGGCGGTGCATTCAGCATCTCATCAGCAGATTTATAGTGCAGATCATCAAAAGGAATACCGTCTACATCGGTAATTCGGAAGTAAAAATCATAATCTGCGTTTCCATTACAAATTTTGACAAGGATAGTGTTTTCTCCCTGTTTTAGAGTTGTATTAATTGTGTATCGGTCAAATAGTGCAGCACTGGTTCTATCATGCCTGAACACCTGTTTTCCATTTAGCCAGATTGCCCCTTGGTCATCACTGTCAAACCGTATGATGATATCGCGTTCATCTGGAGAGACAACAGTACCCCATACATAAGATGCACTCCATTGCGTGTCCCCTGTAAAAACATAATGTCCATCTAATGAACGATATTTTGATTTTTTCCAACTAATTAATTCCCCTTTACCATAGTATTGTGCTGTCGTGTCTATTTGTGTTGTTTCCTCTGGAATATAAGCATTTAGCACACCATAAGCATCAATATTATTAAAATGCCCAAGTGTTAACCACTTTGTTTCAGGAACAAGTCCGGCTTTCAAGGTATAGTTTATCGCCTTTTCTTTTTCGCCTTTATTACTATAATAATGTGCGATTTTACGGTAACTGTTTGCTCGAGATGTAGAGCTCTCATCAGGAAAAGCGTCTAAGAGCTCATCTAACATCTGCTCAAACCTTTCTTTGTCATCAGTATACTGACTACTGTCAGTTATTCTATCCCAAATCCGTTCATTAGCATACTCGGATGAGACCATTGAAAATGCTTGTTTAAAGTATGTTATAGCATCATCAAAGAGTTGGTTAGCCATACATGTTTGAGCAAAGGTGGTTGGATAGTAGTAACTTGAGCTTGAATCGGTCTGTATAGCGAGTTTCGCGAAGGTATGTGCGGTTTTTGGAAAAAGTCCTTTTTCAAGAAGATCTTCTGCAAAAGTGCGATAGTAATATGCGTTGTCGTAGTATAGATTATTTTGCCGTATCTTTAGCCACTGTGTATAGGCATGTTCGGATTTTTCTGTATCCCCCATTTCATTGTAAAGATTTCCTAATAGGTCGTGTAAGACATCACTCTTGAGCATCTTCGGTTGCATCTCTTCAAGTATTGCAACTCGCTTTTGCTGATGCGCTTCTTCAGGGTAAAGTCCGATAATTTCTCGAAGGGCGGACTCGTGTGAATTTAATGATAGTGGTGCATCTAACGCTTGACGATAGGTTCGTTCAACCTCGGAAATCTGATCCACTTTTTTGTAGGTTTTTGCTAATAGGTCATAGTTTTGATAGTTGGCAGGTTCAAGTTCAATTGCTTTTTTGTAAGCAGAAATTGCCTTTGTCAATACTTCCCTATTTACTTTTTCAAATATCGGCCGTTTGTATGATTCAAGTTTTGCGTTACCAATGAGTTTACCGTGGTTTTTGTTCGGTGTCGTATCAAAGATCAGTCCGTTCTTTTCTTGGTCAAATTTCCAGTATCCGCTTAAGCCTTCTTCATCACCGTTCAGTTGTGTATTCATATCAGCGCGGATCTGTTTCTGAGTACGAGCGATGTTCCAGATTCGCACCTCATCAATTTGTCCGACAAAAACGCCGTGCACCGGATGAAAAATTTCATGTGTCCAACCGATTCGCAGTGGAAGTTTGCTTTTATGGATGCTGTTCTGTCCTTTGTAATTACTATGACTGACTTCAATGCCATTAATGAAAAGTTTCATATAATTGCTTTTTGCATCAACGACACCAGCGATATGTGTCCATTTATTTAATTTTATAGTTCCCGGTGGTGCATAGATTGAGACATCATGTACGTCTTGTGGTGATGAGGTAAATTGAATTCTACCATCATTTATGAGTTGTATCGTGTAGCTGCGTAGTTTAAATCCTGGGTCCCATTCATCACCTTTAAAAAGAATAGACATGTAAATGTTTGAAAATTCTGTTGGCTTCATCCAAAGAGAAATTGTCCCCTGTTGCGTGATATTGTTTAAAGTTTCACTATTGTTGATTTCAACGAAACTTCGATTTCCGCTGAGTGTAAGGGCTGTATCTTCAAGTATTTTAACAGTTTTCCGTTTCTCTGTAGATAGTATTTGAAAAAGGTCACCGAGTTTCTTTTGCCATTGTGGATTATAGGGTTGTATTTCACTTAATTTCTCATACTGTTCAACGGCTAATACGGTTTGTTCGGTAGTTTCATAAGCTTCTGCCAGGGTCTGTCTTGTGTTGGTATCGTTTGGGTTTCTATCAATCTTTTCCAGATACTTTGGTATCCATTTTTCAAAGAGATTTGCGGTTTTAGCAATCTCAGAGACAGCGGTATTCGCTCTTGATCGTATGTAACTATTTCTGGCTTCTTTGGCAAGTTCTTGATATATTTTAACAGCTTCTTCATAATCTTCTTTATTGTGATAACTCTTTGCAAGTATTTCATATAGAATATCAATAACTGTGCTTCGAGAATTACTACTGTTATTGTCGATGACAGTTTTTGCGATTTTAATTGCAGCATCATACAATTCATTCTCAAAGCACTTAGAAGCAAGCGAACCGAGATACCACATATCATTACTGGTATTCTTTTGATCGAACATTTTTTCAGCCTCTCTGTAACTTTTTTGCGCCAATCCTTTTTGTCCACTGCTATTATAGGCATCCCCCGCAGCATAGAGAAACGTTAAATTCTGGGGTTGAATTTGGAGGAGTTTCTGATAGATTTCAGCGGCTAATGAAAAGTTCTGTTCATGCAAATAGATTCTTGCGAGTAATTCAAGAACACCAATATTTTCTGGATCCTCATTATTCTTATTTTCAAACAGAGTTTTTAAAGTCTTCAGTTTACCAGAATTATTATAAGCATTTATTAGATTATTACGAGCATTTTCTTCCTTACTTCTATATATTATTATGGTTCCGCTATAGGAATTTGAAGATCGGTATGGAGTGCCAGAAACGAGCGTATTTTCAAAGAGTTCTAAAGCCGTTTCGTTTTCACCAAGTTTAGCATATACCCCAAGCATTTCATTACTGATGCTATTTCTATCGTAGGTGTCGGTAGTCAAATCAAGAGCTTTCTTAAAAGCATCAACCGACTTTTGCAATTCACCTTTTTTTAGAAAGGTTTGTGCTTGCTCCCTTTGCATGACAGCGGTCATAGTGCCTTCTTCCTCAGCCACTTGCAGCATCTGTTCTAATGTTCCTTGAAAACGATACAGATTTATCAAACTCG
>CAZURU010000121.1:0-1566 GCA_964623585.1 uncultured bacterium | reverse complement strand
TCTGTGTTTTCTCTTTCCCACTGTGATGTCGTGAATTGAATTGCCTTTTTGTAAGCGTTTTCAGCGGCGTCTAAGTTATCGGTCCGTAGGTATAAGTTTGCCATATCAAGATGAATTTGTTTATCTCCCGCAGCAAATTCCATAGATTTTTCATAGTTTACAAGAGCTTCATCAATCCTACCATCGTCAGCATATAGTTTAGCGAGTCTCACATAATGGACGTTAATTTCTGGTTCGGCTTGTATATATTTTTTGGATAGTTCTAATGCGTCCTTTAATTTCCCGGCAGATACAAGACTATTGACAAGTCCGTCCTGAAATTTGGTATTTTCTGGGTCGGCGTTAAGTAGGGATGTCCATGTTTCAGAAGCCTTTTCATGTATATTCAAACGTGTGTATAGTCTCGCGAGTTCAGAACGCGATTCAAAGTCTTCAGGGGTAGATGTCGCAATGCGTTCGTATATACTTATAGCTTTTGCTACTTGTCCGAGTTGTGTGAGTTCATCTGCAATTGCCCTTTGCAGCCCGATATTCAATGTTTGTGTCTGTTCAAAGATCTGTTTTCTTGAAGCGAGATCACCCCGTTTCTGTATTGTATTAATGTACATTCTTTGTGCATAGTCGCGATCCCACCTGTCCCCAGAGAGGTCATTGATAAGGCCAACTAAGATGGTTTCAGCATCATTCCACATTTGGTATTTCATGTATGTTGAAGCCAATCTTCTTCTCTCATATATATCTGTTCCATCATCTTGCATAGTTTCAACATTACCCATTTTGCGCAATGCGTTTTGTGCTTTTTCCAATTCGCCGTTTGCTGCATAAGCTTCTCCGAGTTTGTTGTAGCAACTAACGACACCCCATGAGTTTTCTTGTTCAAGTTTTCTGGCGACTGCCTCAAGTATGTGGGTTTGAAGTTCATGTCCATCACATGCATTGGCAAGATTATACAATCTTTGTGTACTAACTGAAGTCAGGTAATTGTCTATCAGTTGATTGACGTGTGTCTTTGCGCCATCAATATCCTCATCCATGAGTTTCATTCTTGCCAAAACATACAGGAGTGACGTGTTTGATGGATTTTGAATTAGTTTTGCATCGTATTCCGCAATGAGTTTCTTTAATTCTTCATTTTTCTTATAGAGGTTTGCAAGTCTTTGAAGATATGTTACATTGATGTTGGTGATATCCTGCTTATCGATTTTCTCCCGCATGTATTGAATTGCTTTTTCTGTTCCACTTGCTATTTCATGGAATTCAGCGATTTTTAATTCAAAAGAGCTCAACGTCATGCCAGTTTTATCCTGTTCATACATCTCTGTCAAAAACTGAATTGCTTTTTCAGGCTCCCCATTCTTAGCATATATAGTTGCCAATTCTGGATAGTAGTACTTACGACTCGGTTGAACTTCAAGGATCTTTTCAAATAGTTCAATTGCCGCTTCTGTTCTTTTTTCTGCAAGACATCGGCGTGCGACAGCTATGGTAAATTGATCTCCATAATATCTACCACCTACACTCCGCATTTATGGATCTGGAAAATATATATTTTTGACTTCTTTACCT
>CAZURU010000120.1:0-12671 GCA_964623585.1 uncultured bacterium | reverse complement strand
AAAACTTGTCTTAACTAACACTGAATTCTGGTCTAAAAAACCGATGGCACTTCACTGCAAGTTTATGGGGATAGGAGACGTTTCCTGAGCGGATATAAACTTTAGTTGAATTCTGGATTGCATGAGGAGCTTGTACACTTTCTTCAACTTGAAGGACAACAACTATATTGTTTGTATTTGGTATATCAACAAATTTCACTGAGGGAATTACTGCGGGATAAATATTCGTGATAGCACATTGTATTATCTGCTCCTCTATTCCATTTTTCGCCGGTATACCATTGATAGCGATAACTTGATTCTTAACTTTATCGCACTCCACACCAAGCATAAGAATTCCACCTAGAAAATTTGCAAAAGACGATATAGCTTTAGGGATATGCTTTAGGGATATGCTTTTTGATCTCTATTTGCCTTTTATACTCAACTCGCACACCTTCTACCCACTCATTGCAAAAGTTTTCAATATCTTCAAATGTGATTTCGTTTATCGGTTTTGTAAACATGATTATCCTTTCTTTACAATATGCAGTCTAATAGTAATGATATAAGAATTATATCTTAATAGTTATCAATCAGACAGGCAAAAAGAGCATATGCTAATAAAAATACAAAAGATTTTCAGGTATGTTGTAAAAATAAAAAATATACTTGACGTGCCTGACTATATTTAGTATAATTAATGTCATAATATAACTTATTTAGTATAATTAATGCTATAATTAATTATACTATCGTATAAAAAGGAAATACCCATGACGAATTACAGACGAATGTCTGATGAAGACCATTGGAGCTCTCCGGTGGCTATGGATCATGTCGGACAATGGTTATCTTTACGAGATGTCGTAGAAAAAGAACCCTTTCAAGTGTCATTTACAGATTTGACCCCTGAGAAAAAATCAGAACTGGTGGTGGAACGTATTCGGTTACGTCCAGATTTTGAGATGATCGCGATAGGTAAAGAAATTATTGACAAAATACGGGCCATCAAAGAAGTGAAACGTCGAACGTCCTTGGGTCTAACCTTAATTGATATTGAGCAGCGAATGATTAGAATGTTGCTTGAAAGTGCCCGTGAAGGAAAACTTTGAGATACAACCTGAAAGAACAGCTTGAACATAAAACGGCGTGTTGAATTGAGACTTGATTTGAAAATACTTGCTATAGATTCCAGTTATGATAAAATTACACGAGGTTCTTATGATTACCGGAATCGACGTGTTTATCCATACTTGGAAAACAGAGGTTTTGAAATTGTACGTTGTCAGGATCAATCAGCGCGTCGTTTTTATGTTAAATCTAAATTATCCCAAAATAATATTATCTACGTAACAGGTGTAAGGCACGGGACTGACACCGTGTATTTGGGAGAAGACTCTAAACCTATTTTTGATGTAGATAAGTATCAACACAAAGAACTACAAAATAAGATAGTCCATCTTTTTGCATGTCATACTGCTGCTGCACTTGGACCAAATCTTGTGAAGCATGGATGTCTCGCTTTTTTTGGTTATGATGTTGAGTACATTGTTTACATGCATATTTCTGATGCTTTTTTCGACTGTGACTCTGAAATAGATCGAGCGTTTGCAGACGGTCTGACAGCAGAACAAGTATACGAGCACACAATTGAATACTATAATGGTAAAATATCTGAATTGATAAATGGAGGACACTACGAGGAAGCTGCAGCTTTAGAATACAACCGAGAACATCTCTGTGCTCCTTCAGTTAATCCTAAGTGGGGAGATAAAAAGGCAAGACTCCAATAGTATTCAAAGTAACAGACTTTATTTCAGTGTATACCTTGATTGAACCAGTAAGCAATTCCCTCTCTAATCCCTTGATTTTTAGGAGGTGACACATTAAATGCCCAGAGTAGTTGAAATGTTAAATCTTCAACAATGTTTCCCCGTTCTTCTGTATCATGTAATTCGTTAGGATAGCATTGCCTTAAAACGCGAATGTCTAAATCAAGACAAGGCTTCAATTTCGATCCGTGTCCAAAAATATCCTGCCCCATCCGTAGTTCTTTGCCAGAGACTTGTTTTAACTCCACGCTGACCATAATATCTCCTAAATATCCACATTTCTCATAAAGTTCTGATGCCAGTAGGATCGTCTCTGTTATATTCAATAGAAACGTCTCATACTCAATACCTTGTTCAGAATTACCTAAATTGTCTCTACGACAGACGATACCATATTCATTCAACTCCGTATACTTATGAGGTTGTTCGGGAATAAAACAAACACCCTCTGCCACTCGTCTGGTATAGTATTTTCTCTTGTATAAATTATAAATATCCATTGGTGAGATCACAGGACAGTACGGGTATAAAGGTCCCACCGTAACAATGATATGAGGGCAATCTTCAGAAAACTTTAAATGTTCAACTTTTTCTTCAAACCGCCTGCGAAACTGCCGATTCACTTGCTGAGATCGCTTGCGTAGTTTTTCCGTATACTTCTGTTTGAGCAGGCACTCAACGATAGCTAAATCGGGAACCTCATGTGCAGATATCGCAGATGGAGGTGTAACACTCCTTGTTCGAATAATGATTCCCTTCGTATTTCGCATCACATAAGGAGCATCGCTGCTTGCATGAACGCGAACAATCACCACCACATTGTTAGAGTCTGGTACATCAATGATTTTCACTTCAGGAATAAGTGCTGGATAAATGTTTTTTTGGGTGCTTGATATTATTTCGGATTCTATATGATCCGTTCTACTAATACCCTCAATAACCGGGAATTCCTCATCGCCATCATTTCTTACGCCTATCAAAAGTATGCCACCAAAGGTGTTGGCAAGAGAAGATACAGTCTCAGAGACCGTGACCATATCTAACATAGATTCATATGCAACACTCACACCCCCTGGTACGCTTCACAAAAAGATTGGACATCTTTAAATGTAATTTCGTCTAACGGTATTGAAAACATAATTGTTATCTCCTTATCGTATAAGGTCAAAAATCTAACTAAAATAAATTATCAAATAAAGGTTTTACATGAGACCAAAGGGTAGTGACACTTGCTGCGTTTCTAATATATTTTCTAAAGTGGAAATGATTGTTTTACCTACAGTCCTTTTTCTTTCCGGTTCTGGCGTGAGGGCTTGATCCGACAGGAATGATAGACACTCAAGGGCAGAATCCTTATCATTTGGTATAAGATCAGAAGTATCTACGATGGTTTGGGTAAGTTTTTGAACTGCGTCAGCTAAATCGCTTCTGTTTTCTGCACGCATCGCACTTACTCTGACATCAAGTTTCTCAACATTACCGGTATTTATACTCCCGACAACACTATTGTTAACTCGAATGTTATGAAATGTTGTTTGTCCTGCATTAATTGTTGTAGGTGTAGGAACTTGCAACCTACCACATGTTACTGGAAGCCCCACTGTTGCGTCGACATTATCTAAAAGAGCATTATATGTAGAAGCAAGTTGAGCGAACTGAAGATAATTTGCTTGTTGGAGTTTTGCATAGCAGTTAATACAAAGGAGGGTGCCTGCTACGTCGTATACTGCAGGAGTGTTGCATTGATTACATCTTGTTTGGGGCACTTCTTTTTCTCCATATTATATCAAGTTTTTTCTATATCTCAATCGCTAAGGCTTGGCGTCCTTCTATAGTTTTGCTACTTAGTTCATTTTTAGCAACCTGAGTTGCCATTTCTAAAAACCGAACTACTTCACACAATAGTCTTGATACCTTGTTCCTCTCGTAAGGATCGCCTAACGGTCTCGGAATATCAAGAACCCGTATAACACCTCGTAATCTCTTCTTTGAGGCTTCCAACATTCCTAGCACGATTGATAACATCACATTGGCACTCGGTTCATTTTTAGCCATCCGAATTGCTGTGTCTAAGACCTGATCAACTTCACTCAATATTGTTGATGTCTCGTTCCTCTCGTCGGGTTCGCTCAATGGTATCGGAATGTCAAGACGCTTTATAATGTTCTCTAATTTCTTCGTTGACCTTTCCAACACTCCCGACATCGTTGTTAGCATCGCATTATTAACAGGGGAAATATTCCCACGAACTTCACTATTTCCCCGACTATCTACGTTCTCTAACAAGTTCATTGTAATAACTCCTCTAAACCTGTCCAGGAGCGGGAACAGTAGTATAATCATAATACAGCTGGAGCCAATTGTAGTTCCTGGAAGGCTTCATTTTATGGGGCTACCACCCCTTTTTTACTTTGGAACCGTTTAACATATTTGTAACATAATTGTACTATTAAATTTCATGGTTTGTCAATGTTGTTTTTCAATGACTAACGATTGAAGTTTCTTACTGAACTGTTATCCTATTACGCTGAACTGTTACCCTATTACGTTTTGGAGGTGCAACACGTCATGAAAAGGACTCATTAAAATGGTGGAGACGTGATATGTTTTTAACGATGTGTTTGGCTTTTGTTATTTTTGCTTCGGTTTGTGGAGGGTGTAAACTAACTGTGAACATTGTACGGAAAACCAGGTCGTAATCTAATTGTGAAAGGGACAAAAATAGACTTAAACAATGCCTAACAGCATGTCCACAGGTCGTTATACATAGGATTGGAGTGTCTTGATGTGGTTTGTGTCAATCTATCTAATTCCTAAGCTTTGCCCATCGTCGGACTGTGTTGGCTCGTAAATCTGTTTCTTCACCGACACGGCTGGCATTGGACATTTTATTGAACAAGTATATAACCAGAAACACCTCACTCGGCATTGGGTTATTTACACACCTATTGAATTTGAGAAAAAAGCTTGTCTTAACTAACACTGAATTCTGGTCTAAAAAATCGATGACACTTCAAGGTATTGCTATGATGATACCATTTCTATAAATTATTGTCTCATTAGGCTGTTATTATGGTAGTTATTCATCAGGATACAAACTGGATGAAGATTAACTTATTAATTTAGTAATATCCACAGGCGGGCCCCTACGATCGTTTTTTGTGAACTGGATTACCGATATATTTATTTAAACTTCATGAAGTTTGCGGTTAAAAAAAGAGACACTTTCAATTAGGAATGGTATAACATACAAAGAATAACCAATCAAGCAATATACGCGCGTTCATTAAAAAAAGTATTGACAATAAAACCATAAACACCTTAAAATGGCATAACTCAATTTTTAAACTTTATGATTGCTACAACGTTACATAACATAATATTTCGCCATTACAAACTTGTGCATCTCAACTATATTGAAAAGGGAGTATTCCAGTGAAGAGTGATAAAAGTTCAGTGCCACTAATTGCAACGATCGTATTTGCGTGCATAGTTATGATAGGGATTCCTATCGCTTCTGCCGACCACCATGAAAAACCTAAAGCATCCATCAGTTATAGTCAAGACATCCGGCCCATTATAGCTGACAACTGTTTTGCCTGCCACGGACCAGATGAAAAGACCCGACAAGGAAACCTGCGACTTGACACAAAAGAAGGCGCGTTTTCTGATCCCAGTGGATACCCGATTCTCACCCCCAAGAAAACTGAGGAGAGTGAACTCTATCTTAGAATCGTCTCTGATGACGACAACTATAAGATGCCACCCACTGACTTCAACAAGACATTAACACCAGAACAGATAAACACTATAAAACAGTGGATTAACCAAGGGGCGAAATGGGAAGAACATTGGGCATTTACACCACCTAATCGTCCAACGCCACCCGATGTCAAAAATGCAAATTGGGTAAAAAATCCGATTGATGCATTCATCCTTGCACGCCTTGAAAAAGAAGGTTTAAAACCCGCACAAAAAGCAGATAAACGCTCTCTTATCCGTAGACTAAGTTTTGACCTAACCGGCTTACCTCCGACGCTTGAAGAGATCCATAACTTCCTTAATGACGATACGCCGAATGCTTATGAAACACTCATAAAAACCTATATGAAAAAACCAGAATACGGAGAACACATGGCGCGTTTCTGGTTGGATGTGGCACGCTATGGCGATACACACGGATTACATTTAGATAACTATCGTGAAATGTGGCCCTATAGGGATTGGGTCATTAAAGCGTTCAATGAAAATATGCCATTCGATCAGTTCACAATTGAACAGTTGGCAGGAGATCTCCTGCCAAAACCGACACTTGATCAACGCGTCGCTACCGGTTTCAACAGATGTCATGTTACAACAAGTGAAGGCGGTTCAATCGCAGAGGAATACTACGTCCGGTATGCCGTTGACAGAGTTAATACAACAGCTACTGTCTGGATGGGTTTAACCGCTGGCTGCGCACAATGCCACGACCATAAATACGATCCGATCTCACAGAAAGAATACTATCAACTTTTCGCCTATTTCAACAATATCACAGAAAATGCCATGGACGGGAACCGTAAGGACTCTCCCCCTGTCGTGAAGTTACCAACACCTGAACAGGCAGCACAACTTGCAAAATACGATGATCAGATTAAAGACTTAGATGCACAGAGTAAGGGACCGCTACCAAGTATTGATGCTGCACAGACTGCTTGGGAAAATAGGATGCCACGTTGGACATTTATCAAGCCGAATGTCACCCTCTCGCAAGGGGGTGCAACCCTTACAATTTATGAGGACAACTCTGTATTAGCAGGTGGGGCAAACCCAGATAAAGAGGTATATGAGATCATCGCAGAACTACCGCCAGGAAAATGGAGTGCTTTACGGTTAGAAGCTATGCCAGACAAATCTTTGCCCGGGAGCGGTATCGGACGAAGCGATAATAGCAACGTAGTTATGACCGGATTCTCTGTTGATGTCGTCTCTCCATCAGATGCAGAACAGGTGCTTAATGACGCAAAGGCAGCAGCACAAAAAGCTAAAGAAGCAATTGAGAAAGCTGCCGAAGAAGCAAAAGCTGCCGAAGAAGCAAAGAAGGCTGCTGAAGAAGCAAAAGCTGCTGAAGGAGTGGAACCCGCTGAAGAAGTGGAACCCGCTGAAAAAGCAGGTGAACAGAATGATACTACTGCACTTGTTGAAGATGCTTCACAGGAAAACGAAAAAGAGAAAGATGTTGAAAAACCTGATGAGGACGCTAAGTTAGATACGACTGAAAAGGCAGATACGGATGAAAAGGTTGATACTGAAGCACCAGTTGAGCAAACAGAACCTGAAGCAGGCGAAGCAAAAAATACAGATGAAACAGATGAAGCTGCTGAACCTGTTGAGGAAAAATCACCTTGGACATCGGTTCCTATCGTGAAAGCATGGGCAGACAAGGAACAAGCAAACGGAGATTTCGCCATTGCTAATGTCATTGATCATAATCCTGAAACAGGCTGGGGATTAGAAAGCAATAATAATCGTGGCAATAGCCGACAAGCAATCTTCCTCGTTGCAAATCCATTCGGCACAGAAGGCGGATTGGTAAGGATACGTCTCAATCATGAATCTCAACATGCAAAGCACCATTTCGGCAGGTTTAGGATTGCGGTCACAAATGCACCAACAATATATCCTATCGGTTCTAAAATCTCCCTTGGTAACTGGCATTCTGTCGGTCCATTCACTGCTGAACACGGAAACATCGCATTCTATAATGTATATGAACCGGAAACCAAACCTGTAGATACGAAGGCTAAATTCACTATCAATTCACAAGAATTGACGTGGAAACAGCAGACACATTGGCAGGACGGTCAGGTACATAATGACATCGTTGGTGAAAACAGCGCAACATATCTCTATAGAAACATCACATCCGAAACCAAGCAGAAAGCAACACTTTATCTGAGTAGCAATGATGCGGTGAAGGTATGGGTAAATCAGATAGAAATGCTTGCCAGTAATATCCAACGTGATGCTGCACCAGATTCAGAAAAAGTCCAAATTCAGCTTAACCCAGGGAATAATGCACTCCTGCTAAAAGTCGTTAACTATTCCGGTCCGTCAGGTTTCTATTTCCAAATGGAATCTGATGAACCGATGGTAACTGCCAATGTCGTTGACACTATCGCTATTGATAGAGGAAAACGCAACGGAAACCAACAGACACAGATTCGAGAATACTACCGACGAAATGTTTCAACGGATGAAACGTTGAAAAAACTCTACGCGGATTTATCGGATACACAGAACAAAAGGAATTCACTCAACAATTCGCTTACGACAACATTGGTAATGCAAGAAAGGTCTGATCCACGTGGTGCTTATATTCTGGAACGCGGTGCCTATCAGCATCGTGGCGAACAGGTATATCCGAGGGTTCCCGAAGTTTTACCAAAAATGATTAAAGGTTCACCGCCAAATAGGCTTTCATTAGCGAAGTGGTTGGTATCTCGTCAACATCCGTTGACTGCGCGTGTTACAATCAACCGTATCTGGCAAAATGTGTTTGGGGCAGGTATTGTCCGAACTTCAGAAGACTTTGGAACGCAAGGCACACCACCTACGCATCCTGAACTTCTTGATTGGCTTGCAACCGAGTTTGTGGATTCTAGATGGGACGTTCAATACATGCTGACACTCATGTTGACTTCAGCAACCTATCAACAGAGTCCACATGTCACGTCTGAAAAGTTGGAACGGGATGCGGACAACCTACTGTTATCCCGTGCCCCAAGGTACCGTTTTGATGCAGAAATCGTCCGTGATAATGTCCTTACACTTAGCGGATTGCTATATACACGTATTGGCGGACCGAGTGTCAAACCACCACAACCGGGTGGATTATGGAAGGCTGTCGGGTTTACTGGCTCTAACACAGATACCTTCAGGAAAGATTCCGGTTCAGATAAGGTACATCGTCGGAGTCTGTATACGTTCTGGAAGCGTACTGCACCGCCGCCTCAGATGAACATCCTTGATGCACCATCACGAGAAGCATGCACAATTCGCCGTGAACGGACGAACACACCGATGCAAGCACTCATGCTAATGAACGATCCACAGTTCTTTGAAGCAGCCCGCGTTTTTGCTGAAAGAACGATTAGAGAGGGGGGTAATACACATGAAGAAAGGATAACTTACATGTTTGAGTTGGCAACCGCCCGCGAACCAAAACCTGCAGAAACTGCTCTGATATTAGAAACACTACAGGCACACACTGAAGAGATGAAAGCAGACCCCGAAGCAGCTAAAGAACTCATTGCTGTCGGCGAATCGAAACCTGATGAAAAATTAGACGCAGTTGAAGTTGCCACCTGGACGATGATTGCAAACCTTATCCTTAACCTGGACGAAGTCCTGAATAAGGGATAATTATTTGATGATACTCTTTTACGTCGTATCGGATTATGGATAGAATGGAGACGTGTCCGTGCTAAATATCAAGGCATTATGATACCGATTTACCTCTGGCGTTTACTGCCTTCCGATAAGACAAGGTGGTATTATTACGTGGGATTGTGCAAACGGTTGTATCTGGGATTTAAAAGCAATCTAATCATTGGGTGTGTAAAGTTATTGTCACTTAAGATAAATGATCACTGAACTCTTGCTCCAGCGGAGCAATATGTCTATAGAAAAAGGATTGTCAACGGGATGCACTCCAGCGGAGTGCTATGTACATAGATGGATGAACCACAAAAAGTTTCACATTTTCATAAGAATAGAATACGAGAAGATGACTCTTATCCCCGGGAATGCCTAAATGGCATTCAAACCGTTGATTTGAAAATCCTCTAATCCTGGAAATCCAGGCTCAGACAACTCACAGGATATGAGACTTTAGTGATAAAAAACTTTACACACCCCTAATCATTTACCTACTTGACAAAATGACGATCGATCTAAATATGCTACGATTATTGTCTTAATTATGCTACGATTATTGTCTTAATTATGCTACGATTATTGTCTTAATTAAAGGAGAAAAAATCTATCGGCGTTATGAATTATAAAATATATATACGATCTACAAGTTGGGAAGAAAAACGGCAGGCGAAGTTAGAAGCATGCAATTCTGAATGTGAGTGCGAAGGTGGATGCACCCGACAAGCCACACAAGTTCATCACCTGCATTATGATACATTAGGGAATGAAAGCATGGAGGATTTACAGGCACTCTGTTCTAAATGCCACATGGCTAAATCTCCTAAAGTTCGTAATTTTTACAGCAATTCCGTTGGCAATTGTTGCCTTGCTGAAGGACAGCAAGAAGTGAAAAAGTCATTGCCTTATTCTGTTTGGAATGAAGCAAACTTTCACTTGATGATCCAGCAACCAAAATATGAAGCAATTGGCAAGAGTATAGGAGCAGAACCAATTATCGCTGCACTATTGGATAATCTTGGAATCCTGTTTGCATATGACAAAATAGCTGTAGAAGACAAAGTTACAGAGGCACTCAAAGACTACGCAGATGTCGTTCCCGCAATAGATGCAGATTTAGACGGTTATTGTGACGTTGCCTATAAGATAAAACCTGAATTTGAAGGGTTTTTTGAAATAGGAGATATATAAGTGTGGATAACACTAAAGGAGATGTTATTATCAAATTTTATCACATAACTTTACTTATACTTCCGCTACTTTTCGTTGTTGGTTTAGGTTGTGAGCAACGGCAACAGGAGTGGGAATCTTTTCTATTGAAATATAAGGAGCATGATATTCGTAGCGTTACAGATTCAGAAAAGTGGATATCAAAACACAGGGACGAGATAAGTATTCCCAGTAATATTAAGTTTGGGAAACCACATCGTGTATCGGAAATTTCCGGGGCTACGATAGCGGTTGACCTGAATGATAAACACCGCGTTATTCTTACGAAAGAGCGAGCTGAATGGGAATTACGGCGAGATGAGTGGGAATCTTGGTTAAAGATATATAAGGATGTATTAAAGTATCATGTTCTTCTTAGCGTTACAGATTCAGAAAAGTGGATATCAAAACATAGGGACGAGATAAACATTCCTGGTAATATTGAGTTTGGAAAACCACATGTTGTATATTATGGAACGGGACTTCCTTCTGGTGTTGATGGTTTTGCTATAGCAGTTGACCCGAATGATAAACACCGCGTTTTGATCAGATCTAGTAGTAATGGAGGACAACAATCGCCTCCACCCGGTCCTATCAAGCTCCCACCTGGCTATTTGAGTGAAGCTGAATCATTAGAATGGTTATCAGAAAATGGATATGAAGTTGAGAAATCATTAGACGGATCCAGAACAATCAAAAAGTCTATGAAAACTGAAAATATAGATAGTACTGAGGAAATATCGATGGACGGAACGATTATAGGTTACCCACTTGAAAAAGGTGCTTCTTTAACAGTCATTGGCGGTAAGATTTACATTAAGAATAAAGAGTGAAACAGAGTAAGTAGCCAGAACAGCAATCTTGTAAGGAACACACCGATGTCACCTAGTAGACAGTCCAGATTAAATGTTTGTGGTGTTTTTTCAGATTTTACTGCATCTTGACAAACAAATGTATTTCTCTTATATTATAGCAATACATAAGGAAGAAGCTCATGTAAAAGATGTGTGCGGTTGTTTTTAATAAAGTCAATGGCCATGTGAGTTAAATGTTTGTTTTGATTAGCACTTATTCTTTACATGAGCCAATCTTTTTACTAAGGACCACTCAGTTAACCGAATCAGAAATAGATAACGCAGGTTTCTACATCTATCGCAGCCAAACAAAGGATGGTGAATTCAAAATTGTCAATCCAACTATGATAGAAGGTGCGGGCACTACAGGTGAACGCAATGAGTATAGATGGACAGACACCACTGCTAAACCGAATACTGTCTATTATTATCAGATAGAGGATGTGTCGCATGCGGGTGAACGTGAGCGGATAGCCACCGTACGCTTGAGAGAATTGGTGTCAGCAATCGGGAAACTTACTACGAGATGGGCAGATTTGAAGGATCATTAAGGAATCATATTATGAATAGTTTAGCAGCAAATATACCAGATCCTAACTTAGCAGCTGCCGTTAGAAAGACACTCGACTTAAGTTCAACCGAACCTAACCCCAAAAAAAAGTTAGAAGAATTAGAGAAACTACATGCTGAAGAAAAAGGTATAAAAGACCTAACAGGACCGGAAAAGGCAACAAGTCTAAAAGTCTTAGAACTCCAAAAGAATCAGATCAGCAATATTACACCTATTACTGGATTGAAACAGTTAACTTATGTAGAGTTCTGGGACAATCAGATCAACGATATTTCGCCTCTTTCAAATTTAACACAATTGACAAAAATAGGACTCGGTGAAAACAGAATCTCCGACATTACACCCCTTGCAGGATTGACAAAACTGACAGAATTAGGGCTTTGGGATAATCAGATTAGCGAGCTAAGCCCACTTTCAAACTTAAGACAGATTCAGATATTGAACATCAGAAGAAATCAACTGATAGACCTTACACCACTTTCAAACTTAACTGAATTAACGCATTTATGGCTTAGTGGAAACCAAATCAGCGATATATCACCGCTTGCAGACATAACGCAATTGGCACATTTATTGATTAAGTAAAATCTAAAGAATTGATTTTTTACGTTTCTTACGTAAGACTCTTGCCAATACACTAATGGAAACCAATACACCAAAACCGATAACAGCGGCTTGCAGCCGTCGTTGCTTGGCGTGATAGCGGTATACTTCGGTATAAGTGTCAGTATACGTTGGTGTTTTTTCAAATTAGGACTTACGCAAATTCCATTTTCAAAGTTGGTGATCTTAGTTGTTGACATA
>CAZURU010000119.1:0-12811 GCA_964623585.1 uncultured bacterium | reverse complement strand
CTGGAGCAAGGTTCAGCGATCCTTTTTTTAAGTGACAAAATCTTTACACACCCGTTGCGGTGGGTGTGTACATATTTTGTCACTCTATTTGTCTGAACCAGGATTTTCAGGATTAGTAGAATTTCCAGGATAATTTGTCACTTGTGTCCCGCCCGATAGGTTCGTTTTACTAACCAATGCAGAATACCAAACGCGTATTCTGCAATAGGCGTTAATTGAATAAAAAACGTTAGTGGATTTAATACACCTTTCGCCCCTCTGGGGCTTGCTATTGGTTGGATTAATGCGGACTATACACCTTTCGCCTCTCTGAGGCTTTGGAAAATCACATAGTAGGACTATCGGTGAAAAAGGTGGTTGTAGAAGAAGCACAATCAAGGATGAATGTGCTACGAGGAAGTATTACATTTTTGGCTACAAAGAAGCACAATCTAACAGAATGTGCTACAAAGAGACACAATCTAACAGAATGTCTCTTATTGGTGAAAGTATTGAATGTTTAGTGACAAAAACTTTACACACCCTTACATACTTTTTTTCTTGACATAATTTGTCAGATCTGATAATATGTTGAAGAAAGAGGACAATACTATGTCCTTTAGTATTTAGTCTTTGATTCACTTTTTGGGTTGGAACAGTGAAAAACCGACAAAGGAACCACATTTTAGTTCAAATAGACGCGTCAGAAATCTATTGTTTGATAGATGATAGGTTTGGTGTGCTGTCTGATTGTTCTTTTTTAACATCGGTTTTTAGACCCCCCCCCCCCCTGCAAACGTCACCGTTAAATATAACGACACATTACGATAAAACAACTTTAAAAGCCCTGGTAATTCTACCGGTTCAGTACCCACGCGTCCATTTTGGTTCGTTGTGGGTTTTTGTTGTTATAATCGGCTTTGTGTGATGGGTGCTGTCATGGGAGGTCCATAGTAGAGAATCAAATTAAATAGGTCTTATGTCTATATTATTCTTTAGGAGGTACTTACCAATAATGAAACGTTATTTTTGTATACTAACCGTCATACTCCTCTTAAGTGTGACAACAGTTTTTGCTGGAGATCTGGCAATTTATTCTGGTCCGTCGAACCCAGATTGGATTTCTGCTGCAGCTATAAAAGCCAACGCGGAACTTGTGATGAACCATGCAGGTGTTAAAGATCTCTTTAGTTCTATAAAGAATTTTGGGGATGGAGATGAAGTAGGCGATGATTCTCCGCTTGCTGAGTGGTGTAAATCACACACGGGAAATGGACAACAAGACGTTATACTTCTGGCTTGTGGTACTACACCCAGCTCCCTGTATCCATTTCCAAACGTGAAACCCGACGGGTCCAATGTTGAGAACTTTATAGAAGCCGGTAATATAGTGATTAATGTTGCTGACTGGATCTTCTATATGAGTTATGAAGGTGGTGTGCGAAGTGCTGAAAACGCTGCTGGTGGAGCTCAAAATGTCTTTGATGTTCCAGGTTTGGACTTTAATGAACGAGGAACGGGAAATCAGACACCGACAGCTCTTGGTGAGAAATATATTCCATCTCTTAAGCCATTTCGCTCAGTGCGCCCTTGGCGTGTAGAGCAGTTTGCTAACTCTAATTGGGATCTATTTATTTTCGCACAGGAAAACGCAAATAATGCTGATCCTGTCGTAGCTGTTAGTAAAGAAGCAGGTAATGATGGTAACGGTATGATCGCTGCTATGTGGCAAACTGCTACACCTGATTGGGCTGGTACCGACCCACGCGGAATCGGTGTAGCTGAATTCATTGAAAATTGGTTATCGGAAAACACTACTTTAGACGTCCATGCCCAAGGTAAACTGTCAACCACGTGGGGACATCTCAAAGTAAATCCATAATCCCACCTATAGCATTCCAGCGGGAATAGTTATTCTGCTATTCCCGCTTTTTCTTTTTATCGGATATCTTGATATAGTTTTGCAAGTCGCTCCAAAGAGTATCCACAATTATAAAGAAGCGTGATAAACCAGTTTGTTACTGTTGTCCGGATTATGCCTTTTGCTTGCCATCTGCGAGGTGATATGTGGATTCGTGGTTTTATCATCTTTGTTTTACCCAATTTTCGCATACTCTTGGAAAACGTTATCTCCTCCATAATCGGCACATCTGGGAATCCACCAAGGCGTTCAAAGTCGCTTTTTGTCAAGAATATACCACTGTCCCCGTAGAATATCTTCTGATATTTTCCACGTAGATTGGCTGTAAATTCTATGATGCGATATAGTGGATTATTCCCGTCGATCTTTTGAAGGAACCCACCCCCAACATATCCTGCGAGCAATGTTCTTTCAACAGCACACAATGCACCATCTTCAAGCCAGACATCAGCGTGTAAGAAGACAAGAGTTGAACCTGTAGCCGCTTTTGCCCCTGTATTGAGTTGCTTTGCTCTGCCGCGCTCAGACTGGACAACCTTACCATACTTCTCAGCAATTTCAATTGAGTCGTCAGTGCTCCCGCCATCTACGATAATCAATTCACGGTTCTTCAGTTCATGCTGCAGTTTGGCAAGTGTTTTATCCAATATTTTTGCCTCGTTTAATATTGGCATAATGACGGTTATCATAAAAAAAGTCCCGTCTCGTGGTTAGTTCTCTTCTTTGGTCTGTTTGAGATACTGATTTAATGCTAAAATTGGAAAGACTGATGCATAAATTGGATCGCTGTATCCACCAATAATCTCCCAATAGATACCGACACAACTCTCTTGCCATGAGCCGTTTCCCCGTTGCTGTTTGATGAGATAGTCAATGCCTTTCTGGATAGTTGGATTGACATCACCTGAGAGCAATAGTGCATAAGTGCTCCATGCGGTCTGTTCGGCGGTGCTATGGGTAGGATTTCCAAACATGTCTTCACCCCACCCACCATCCATGTTCTGTGATTTTTCTAACCACCTGACACCTTTTCTGATCTCTGTTACCTCGCTTCTTGTTGATCTTATCAGTCCAATAAGAGCTGAAGCTGTGCCGTAAGTTCGCTTTGCTAACCAAAGATCGTCCCAGTACCCGTCCTTATGTATTGCAGAGAGAATCCATTCAACACCATCATCAATATGTGTACTGTTTTCACCGTTTTCAGCATACATCAAAAGTGCCTCAATAGCATGTGCTGTAATACTAACACATCCGACATCCCCCTGTCCGGGTAGGTATGTGCTCCAACTTCCATCTTTCCCGTGGTTCTGTTTTAGCCATGTAATCCCACGATTGATAGCATTTTTCGTTTTTCTTGACTTTTGCTCTGATCTAATGATGGCAAGTGTTGCCAATGCGGTGTCGTCCGCATCACTGAGTAATGAACTATCCTGCATGCCGGAAAATGCCCACCCCCCATCTTCATTCTGTTGATCGACAAGCCAGTGTGCAGCATCTCCAATTGCTTCTGTGTGGTTTATGTAATCAGGATCAACTTCTGACAAAGCGATGACACTTAATGCTGTGTCCCACACATTAAGATTAAGTGCTTCTCGACATCCGCCATCTGAATTCTGCGTTGATTTTAGCCATTGGATTCCGTTCTGAATGAGTTGCGTAATCTCGCTATCTGAATTTCCGTGCTCTTTGACTTCAATCAATGCCAACACGGATAAAGCAGTAATGTAATTGACACGAAACCAGCTTCCATCACACAATACTTTCAACTTTAGCCAATCTACTAATGACTTCACTATAGCCTGTCGTTTGCTGGTGTTTAACTCGATGAGAATGAAAACGGGTACCAACGTATGTTGTTCGGCTATAAACAGGTCTTGAAATAAAGCAGTGTTGAATAGGTCAACTGGTGGCAGTTTATGTCTCGGAGGTTTTAGTAATGAACGAAATCCTGGTATACGCGTCAAGGTTCGTAAAACATGCATCATTGGAAGTGCTTTTTTTGAGATTGACAGTTTGTTCCAGTCAAATCTATCAAATGTTGCATACGCAAGTTTTATTAATGCAAGGTCAAGGGGAAAATGTGGTATCTTTGACAGCGTATCTTGAAGTCGCGATTGTGATGATGATTCTGATATCTGCTCTAAGATTAACTTTGAGAATAAAGTCGCATTTGGATTAGACTGTTCTGAGGTATCCAATCCCCATGCCCCCTCTCCGTTCTGTGTATTGATGAACCAATCTATCTGTTCCGATGATGGTGTTTCGCCCTGTGCAAGTTGAATCCAAGCATAAGCACAGGATGGAAATGTGCTTGCGGATAGTTGTCCTTCAAATCTCCCATCGTCTTGCTGCAGTGATAGTAAGTAATTGATTCCACGTGCTAATGCTGCCATCGCTTGTTTTGTCATATCTGTAGTCTGTCGATTCTCGTTCTTGTACATCGTTTTACATCTTGGTTCTGAAATCTGAAATGTGAGTGAAGTATAGCATATTTCAATCATCAATACAAGACTAATCCAAATTATACACGGGCGGTTTCTCCCAAATGTGTAAAGTCATTGCATCCGATGTGTTTTTCTGGTAAAATTGTTTGGAAAATAGTAATACCAATAACGGTTATTTATTTGAAAGTGGTATAAGCTTTACTCTATTAGAAACAAAAATAAAAGGAAACAAAAAATGAAAGTTATCATATTAGTGATTGTAGGACTGTTGCTATTTTCTACAACTGCCTTGAGCGAACTCAATGAAGCGGACCTAAATAAGATACGCCTAATTGTAAAAGAAGAAGTTGAAGCATCTGAAAAACGTATGGAAGAACATGTGAATACATCTGAAAAACGTATGAAACACAACGTAGATAACAGTGAGACGCGAATGAAAGAATATATTACTCAAGAAATAAAAAGTGAGATCCGTCTTGTGAATAATACAATTGCGGAAATGGACAAACGTCTAAATCAAATCTTTATAATGGTGATGACTTTAGTCGCTTTCATAGCAGTAGTCGTAGGGATACCACAAATCATTGTCGCGATGCAGGGAAAAGATATAAAGTCACAAAATAGTAAACTTGAGTCTCAACAGAAGCAAATTGAAGACTTGTTACAGGAGATTGAATCGATGAAGCAACAGCTGCAGACTGTAGAATCATAGAACTCTAAGGCCTTGTGCTAATTAAGGGAGAACAATAATGGCAGAAACTGTTTATTTAGGTGATCATGAACTGACATACCCAGGACCAAATATTGGCGTGCTACGGGACTGTAACGATGTGCTTGATTCAGCAGAAGGGTTACATCAACAGATAGCGGAAGATGGCTACCTGCTTGCCCGCGGTATAATTGACAAGGATAAGATTATCGCAGCGCGCCGTGCCATCCTTGAATACGCTGAAGGGAATGGAAAAGATGAGGTCTTCAAACCTGGAACAGAAATGATGGACGCTGTCGCAGGAACTGGCAGTCCGGGACGGACGATGGGGGCACCAGCGGTTACACATCACCCGGATGTCTTGTCTGTTTTGGAAGGAGAGGAACTCTTTAAGTTCTTCAGGAACTTCTTTAGCGGTGAAACGCGTACGTTTGATTACAAATGGCTACGCTTTGTTCGTCCTGATGGATGGTCTGGACCGCATTTTGATTTTGTCTATATGGGGAGAGGGTCTAAGCACCTACACACGTGTTGGATACCTTTCGGCGATAATCCCGCAACGATGGGTACTTTGACTGTTCTTGTCGGTTCACACAACCTGGATAGTTTTGCTCGGATGCGTGATACTTATGGGAAGACTGATGTGGATAGAGATGGGACTCCAGGACATTTTGGTCGTGATCCTATGGCAATTAGTGAAAAATTCGGAGGAGAATGGAAAACAGCAGATTTTGAGATGGGTGATATCATCGTATTCACGATGCATACGTTACATACATCCACAAAAAACCTTTCGGATAGATGGCGTATCAGTTGCGACATAAGGTTTCAACCAGCCGAAGACCCGATTGATGAAAGATGGGTCGGTAAGAATCCCATATCACATACAGGAGGTCAGAAAATCTCATTTGAGGAAGCGAAGAAACAGTGGGGATTAGAGTAGGAAAAAAGATCGTGTCTCATTTTGATGGTTCAAACTAACCGAATAAAGCGCGCCGTATTTGACGGATGGCTTGACGAATTCTGTCCTCATTTTCAACAAGCGCAATGCGGATATACCCTTCACCGTTATGTCCAAAACCTGCTCCTGGCGAGATACAAACTTCCGCTTCATTCAAGAGTTTCATGGCAAAGTCTAATGAGTTGAGATGTTGCCACTGTTCGGGTATCGGAGCCCAAACGAACATGGATGCCTTCGGTTTCGGTACTTTCCATCCAATACGGTTGAGTCCTTCAACCAATACGTCGCGTCTATTTCTATATATGTCGGCATTTTCCATAACTACATCTTCTGGTGTACGGAGTGCCATGATAGCAGCCACTTGAATGGGGGTAAAAATACCGTAGTCGTAATATCCTTTTATTCGGGCGAGTGCTTCAATGATGTCGCGATTACCAGCAGCAAATCCACATCGCCATCCTGCCATATTGTATGATTTTGAAAGTGATATAAACTCAACCCCGACATCTTTCGCGCCTTTTGCTTGTAGGAAACTGGGTGCTTTATACCCATCAAAAACGATGTCAGCGTATGCGAGATCGTGTATAACAATCATCTCCTGCTGTTTTGCAAAATGGACAACCTCTTCAAAGAAGTCCAATTCAACAACAGCCCCTGTTGGATTGTGGGGGAAACTTAATATCAACGCCTTCGGTCTAGGCCATATATCGCGTGTGATCTCTGCCACGGAAGGAACGAAATCGTTTTCTTCAACGAGTGGGATACTGACAACACTTCCCCCCGCGAGGACAACACTATACATGTGAATTGGGAATGTCGGATTAGGTACCATCGCTAAATCGCCTTCATCAATTAAGGCTAAAGCGAGATGTCCGAGTCCTTCTTTCGTTCCGATGACAGCTATTGTCTCCTCATTTGGGTCAATGTCTACACCGAACCGTCTCTCATAGTGCCAACTTACCTCTCTCCGTAGATTGTAGATCCCACGCGAAGCAGAATATCTGTGATGTCTGAGTTCCTGTGCTGCTTCTGTGAGTTTGTCAATAATAGGTTGTGGGGTGCGTTGATTGGGATTCCCCATTCCCAAGTCAATAATATCTATCCCTTGTTGACGTCTTTCATGTGTCAACTGTTTTAGTTTACCAAACATATATGGCGGAAGTCTATTTAAGCGTTTTGAGAATATATTCATTTTTTATACCTGACATCATTTTAATAACCGTGTTCCCAATTACCCCGTAGACGTTTTCCTCAGTTGGAAATCAGTCTTGGCGCCCCTGGTTAAACAATCTGCGTTCTATTTAAACGATTTTCATGTGAAAAGAGTTTAATTTTACATGCATTGACAATATCTTTGTATTCTGGTACATCAGCAAGATTTTCTGTGCCATTCGCCTCGGTATTTCTGTGAAATAGTTGCGCGCGTCCAAGCTGCGTTCTATAAAATCAGGTTTCTGTGTACCATGATTGTAGTCAAATGACCAATGTAAGTGTATGTTATACCATTTCTACTTGAAAATGTTGCTTTACTGTAGCACATTCTGTTAGATTGTGCCGTTCCCCGTTTCATTTCTAAACAGCCGGTAATGAAAAGTTAATTAATAGAAATGGTATTATAATGCATTGACATAAGACAATCCATCTAACATCTGACCAGTAGCGGCTTTGTGTGCATATCTTGTTGTTTCAGGTAGGCGATATGTTGGACAACATGCCAAAGTAAGTTCTCGAGCAGAACAGAGTGAGATTTTATGACCGATTGATACATAGACAACACTGACGTTAGTTCGCGTTCTTAGTGCAACACCAATAATCTCATTATTGTCTACAATATGTGTATATGCACCTTTCTGTTCGTTGGGTTGTGTATATTCACCACATAGACGAGATTTGGCACATCCAATCGTAGGTAAATCTAAGATGAGACCTAAATGCGATGCCAGACCGAACCGTCTCGGATGTGCTAATCCTTGACCATCGACTATGACGATGTCAGGTTCAGTCTGCAAATTTGCAAAAGCCAACAATAAATGTGGTATTTCGCGAAAGGATAATAGTCCGGGAACATAAGGGAAAGTAATACGACTTTCTGCGACAACTCCATCTATGATATTCAGATCGGTTAAGTTCAGAACGACTACAGCAGCGAGTGCTTTATCTTGCTTTAATCCGATATCTACACCTGCGACGGTTTTGATGTCCTGAAATTGGTCTATTTGTACCACTCTTGTCCGTAACTCGTTCTGGAGTTGTCGTGCATCCTTGGGTGTGACGTTCCAAGGATGGAGTTGCTGAAATTGCATGTCTTATGATTAGTGACTCAGTTTTCAATATTCTCTTGTGTTGCTTTCTCAAAATCGAGGGACCTTGGTTTAGAAATATGCTGAACTCCTGCAAAAAACGCGCTGAGAATTAAATAACCAGCACCAATTCCTAATAAGGAGAACAAACTACAAAGGAGTATAACGTTTAACATCTGATGTGCCTCCTGAAAACCTATATATAATATCCATAACTATTGAAGGTATATTGTTTACACAAACTATTGAAACTTTTCTATACATATACTTTTTCCATATCTTCAAAGATGTGTCAAAAGTGTTGTAATACTATACGATTTAAACTTTTGCAAGTTTCAAATTTTAATGTGCCAAATTTTATTTTAATGTGCTATATCTTAATGTCAATTACGTTGAGCAAGAACTATGCCATCTTCTGCATAATTACACAAAATCGCTTGATCTTTTGTAGCGCAATTCTGATGGATACTTTTGTTGAAAGGTACAATCTATATCTGGTATTTTTAGATAGGTGGCATGTTTTGGTATGAAACAATAATTGCTCTCTCTCAAAATTTTATGAGTTGATTTCACCAGAAATCGGAAAAAATATGGGACACTGTGTCAAAATTGAGACACTTTAACGGGGGAAAACTATCTATAGTGCAACAATGATATCGCACCTACAGAATTCAACTGAGAAATTCGAAAACGATGGGGGGAACTAAATGGGAAATAGGTTCCCCGTTTTCTATGCGTCGTCGGACATCTGTAGAGGAGATTTCAGCATAGTCATCAGGAAGTAATACGTAATCTACATGCTGACGATATACTTGAAGTGATGTTTGTGAGAGGAATTGTTGGATTGCATGAATGTCTGCCTCTTCACGATTGGCAGCGATGAACCTACATTCGGAAAATAGATGTTGTAATTCCTCATGTAGATTCTTATAGTATTTTGGATCAAATATCCTTATTAAAGTGTCATAGCCGACGATAAATGAAAAATCTGTCTGAGGGGGATAGAGCGTTCTTAAAGCGGTTACTTTGTCTATGTACCGACCATGACTGGACACACCGATTGAGATATAAGGTTGTGACACAGCAAATTCCTTCAGTATGAGCATCCTTCCTGCTAATGGTAATCCATAGACATCTTTATCAACATTGGACTTTGCAAGAAGCAGAAGGATTTCATCCAATTGGTATTGTTGCCGCGCTTCTTCTACTAATTTGATGTGTGCTATCGTCAGAGGATTAAATGAACCTGAAAAGATGCCGAGATGTTTTCCTGATTCAATTATCGGTTCTGAAGTTCTGTGATGTAGGACGATCCGTGGATCTGCTGTTGTGTCTAAACTATTGATGCTTTCTGTGTATACATCGAATTCAGGGTGGGTGTTAAATTTATGGAGCGCGTTCATGATTCATCTTTTTTTACTTCTTCCCAAATTTCATCAAGTGTGGTTAGGGATTGTTCTGAAATATCCTTACCCTGTTTCTCCAGTATTTTCTCCATCCTTTTGAACCGTTGTATGAATTTTCTGTTGGACTTTCGCAATGTTTCCTCAGCCTGTAGTTCAACAAATCGACACAAATTCACGACAGCAAAGAGTAGGTCTCCGATCTCCATTTCAATTTCAGCTTGATTATTCTTCTTAAGACTCTCTTTCACTTCTGCTAATTCCTCGTCAACCTTACTGATGACGTCCTGTATGTCATTCCAGTCAAACCCGACTCTTGCGGCGCGTTTCTGTATCTTCTGTCCTCTGAGCAGAGCAGGTAACGCAATCGGAATTCCATCAAGAATCGATTCTCTATCCTCGTTACCGACTTCCTCCTTCTTAATGGCTTCCCAATTCTTGACGACATCATCTGAATTCTCAACATCAACATCACCGAAAACATGTGGGTGTCTTCTTATGAGTTTTTCAGTCAAGGTATCAATAACATCATAAATGTCAAAATCTCTGTTTTCAGCAGCGATTTGTGCTTGTAGCATGATATTCAGCAATAGGTCCCCGAGTTCCTCTTTTAGTTTATCGGGTTCTGCCGAATCGATAGCTTCAACAGTTTCATACGTCTCCTCAATTAGCGTAGATTTTAAGGATGTATGAGTTTGCTCTCTATCCCAAGGACATCCGTTCTCACCTCTTAAGGTTGCTATAACTTCTACGAGTGATTTGAAAAGTTCATCTTGCATAAAATATCAACATAAGTACCAAATACAGTATAGCCACCGTCGCTATTCGCTGTCGGATTCTTGCCTATTTTCCAGAAGGATTATCAATTGACCGAGTTGGTAGCGTAACAGCATCGTGTATATCTGCATGAGGAGTGTAACTTGTGCTTCAGTCGTGAGTTCGCTTAATTGGATGACCTGTATGAATTTCTCTGTTCTTTTTCGAATTTCTTCAGATTTCTCTATGTCAATTGGGTCCTGTTGTTGTTGACTCTCTTTGATAAACTGCCAGATTCTATCTTGTATTTCTAAGGTGTAGTTCTTTGTCATGGCAGTGCGTGCTTTCTTTGCAGATTCAACCCAGATAGAGTTCGCTTTCCAATTCAGCATGAATGCGATACTATTGATCGCCACATCTCTGACAGATTCCTCTCCTGATAATAGTTCTTCTAAATTCGTTAATCCCTCTGCTTCAGCTGAGAAAGTTCTGACCCGTGTAAAGTCCTTTAGGTTGGTTAACAAAACTTCGTTATCAGAGATAAGTTGCCAAAAGCTGGCACTTGTTGAAAGAAGAACATCAACTTGCTTGTTTATTGCGTCAGACATATCCGCGCGAAGACAATAATTGTGGATACTGTGCAATTTACCTCTGAAAAGTTGCAGTCCGTTTGCTGTCTGAAATTCATTCAGACTTGCAACCTGTGGTAGTAGGTTTTGCCGGATCATATTAAGAAGTTCGTTTATTGCATTTGGTTCAGCATTCATAAGCAGAAAACCTTTACAGAAATCTATGCTATATGATAACAGATATATTGGTCGATATCAATGTAAAAACATAATTGATTGGTACCGTTGATTTGACTTGTTGAAAATCTGTGTATGGATTATTAGAGGAACTCAATTTGAGTGATTTTCACGGATACTATCGTTTTTTTGCCCGTTTTGACTGAAATTTTAGAAAAAATTCATTTTTTTTCGTCCTTTGCCTCATTTTATGCACCTTTTTGGGTAAAAAAATACGAGGGTGTTAACTAACTAATGATAAGTTGGTTGTCCTCCGTCAAGATTTAGAATGTCAAACACGTCCGCATTGACACGGAACCTTGCAAACAAAGCAATCGTTAAGTCTACCATTTCCACACTTTTGGAAACAATAATGGATTTGCGCTTGAAGCGACCGAACCAATGTCTCATCAAGCAGTTGTTACGCTCTATCCGATGTGTTTCTGCTTTCGTCTGAACATGTTTTGAAGCAGGTAATAAGGTTTCATAAACGTGCCATTTGTCAGTAAAATATACTCTAACATCTAATGCAGAAAGGCGTGTTGTGAGTTTCTCAAGTGTTTCTTTGTCGCGTCCCCCGCATTCCCAATCTATGAGGTGTCCAGTATTTCTATCAAGTACTTTCCATATCCAAAGTTTGTTTTTCTTGTTCTTGATGTAATGCCACATCTCATCAAGTTCCAAAACAATAGGCGTTCCGGGTGAAAGCGTAGGTTTGGATGCTTGCTTTTTAGCAAAGTTTCGTATCCATTTCAGCACAGCAGTTTTAGAGACATCAAAAAGTTTTGAAATGGCGTTCATTGAAATGCCGTGGCAATATAACAAGACAGTGAGTTTCTTGTGTTCAGGTGGATGTCCCCGTGGTGTTATGCTTGTGAATTGGTATTCACAATGTTTACATTTATAGCGTTGTTTTTCATCAACGAACCCGTTTTTTACGATGGTTGTAGATTGACATCTTGGACATTGCTTCATGGTATCCTCCAGTGGAAGTCTGGTTGTTTTCAATGAGGATACTGGTTTTAGCCAGATAAGTCAATGAAAAATCAGGACTTATTTTTTCTTGACAACTATTTTCATAAATGTTATTATTGTTTCAATTGAGATGATGCAGCGAGATTCAGAGGGTATTTTGCTAATTCTTGCATCATTATTTGGTTAACACCCTCAAAAACACGTCTTACGTTACGAAGGACGAAATGTGATCAAATGATGAAGAATTTTTCTTCACTTGCACCTTCTTAGGTCGAAACCTGTGTCTTTAATTATAGAGGGTATTACATATCGACTTGGAAGTATTGTGGAATGGACAATGAATGGGACACTTCTGTAGCGCAAACTTTTAGTTTGCGGCTCATCGGCACAAACTAAAAGTTCGTGCTACAATTCTTGAACGGACAAATTTGATGGAGTGTTAGATGAGTAGGCATATGCTGAGACAAGTGTCAAACGTGTAATTAGAGAATTAGAGAGTGAAAGAAAACCGCTAAGTAACTTTTTAGAGCTTATCTCATAAATGTTTTAGTGACATACGTATGCAAGCAAGAAGTAAA
>CAZURU010000118.1:0-12850 GCA_964623585.1 uncultured bacterium | reverse complement strand
ATTAACGTTTGTAATAAAATATAACTAAAATGTCTAAAACTAAAAAACCCTGAGGAATATAGTAAAACTTTACAATGTTTGTAATACTGTGGTATAATGAATAATAAGGAGAATAATAAGGAGAATAATAAGGAGAATAATAAGGAGAATAATAAGGAGAATAATAAGGAGAATAAGACATCTCGGTTTACATTTTTAGTAGTTGTCTTTTCACTTAATGTGGGGGTTTTGCATGGGAAAACAACTTAATTACCTTGACCTTTTTGCTGGAGCTGGAGGACTATCTGAAGGATTTATCCGTGCTGGGTTTAATCCAATAGCACACGTTGAGATGGATACGGCTGCTTGTCATACACTCCGTACTCGGATGGTATACCATCATCTAAAGAAAGAGGGTAATTTAAAGCAATACACTGATTATTTGAAGGGCAATACGACAAGGAAAGAATTCTATGGTTCGATACCTAGCGATATAACTAAATCTGTTATCAATACCGAAATTGGTGAGAAAACGCTATCGGACATTTTTCGCCAGATTGATTGTCTGCTGAATAGTCGAAAAGTGAATCTAATTATCGGAGGTCCCCCTTGTCAGGCATATTCGGTAATAGGACGCGCACGCTGCCCAAACAAAATGAAAAATGATCCACGAAATAATCTGTATCTTTTTTATGCCAAGTTCTTAGAAAAATATAAACCTAAATATTTTGTGTTTGAGAATGTTCCCGGTCTGCTGTCGGCAACAGATGAAAAGGATAATTCCTATTTGGATCTCATGAAAGGTCTTTTCCGCGAGTCCGGTTATGAAACAGAATTTGAGATGATCAATGCAAAAGATCACGGGGTGCCCCAAAATAGGAAAAGAATTATACTTGTTGGAAAAAAAGGGAAATCAAAAGATTTTTATCCGAAATTGGATTTTTGTCCATCAGATGTAATCGTGGAAAAAATTCTCTCCGATTTGCCTTTTATCACTGCCGGTGGTGGAACTGGGGGGCCATCTTCAATTAATTCCAAGGCTGAACAGTGGTTGTATGACGTAGACATACGGAATGATGATGTGCCGGTGACATTGCATCAAGCACGGTACAATAGGAAAGAGGATCTGGAAATTTACAGAATTGCTGTTGACCTCTGGAATAAGAAAAAGGTTCGACTTCAGTACAATGAACTTCCTGAACAACTGCAAACGCATGAAAACAAAAGTACGTTTCTGAATCGATTCAACGTTGTGGTAGGGGATTTGCCATATTCTCATACCATTGTTGCCCACATTGCCATGGATGGCCATTACTATATTCATCCAGATATAAAGCAGAATCGATCGATCACACCAAGGGAAGCAGCAAGACTACAGACATTTCCAGACGACTATTACTTTGAAAGTTTTCATGGAGGACCGCGCCGCACCCCTGCTTATCGCCAGATTGGTAATGCTGTTCCTGTGCTTCTTGCACAAAAAATTGCGGAAAAGTTAAAGGAGAATTGGGAATCATGAAAAACGACATAACCCATAAAATTAGACCTGCAGGTCGACACTTGCTGACAATCGGTCGTGATCTTATTCAGGATAACTACGCAGCTGTTATTGAGTTGGTAAAAAATGCCTATGATGCCGATTCCCCTGATGTGGACATAGAATTCAGGAAAAGTCCAAACCTTAGCGAATATTCCATTGTTATTTCTGATCGTGGACACGGTATGTCTAGAGATGATATTATCAACAAATGGTTGGTGCCATCAACCGAAGACAAGATTAAAAGAGGAAAGAGCCCTTCTGGTAGAATACTGCAAGGCAGTAAAGGTGTTGGACGTTATGCAGTTTCAATTCTCGGCAATAACCTACTTCTTGAAACAGTGACTAACGAAGGTGAAAAAACAACCGTCTATGTCGAATGGGATATGTTTACGGAAGCACAATATTTGGATGATGTGGAAATATTAATTGATACAATTGAAGTATCAGAAGAATCTGGGACGGTGTTAACAATTAACGGAAATGAAGAATTTCTCAAAGAATGGGACAAGGATCGATTTGAAAAACTCAGATTTGAATTAAAAAAACTTACATCACCGATGAGTAGTATCTTTAATAATGAATGCAGCGATGACAACTTCCGTATCAATTTGAAAGTAGAAGGTTTTTCGGAAGTGGATAATGTTGAGGAAACCGTTGAACCATTTCCTATTTATGAGCTCTTTGACTACAAAATTTCAGGCACCATAGATGCTAACGGTAAGGGTGTGTTGACGTACTCATGTCAGAGAGTCCGCAACAGTCCCGAAGAAACGATTCTTTTTGATAATGGGGGAAGGGAAACAGGGTGTGGCAAACTTGAAGTTGATATTAGAGTGTTTGACCGTGAGAGGGAAGCTATAGATGCTTTGAGCAAACGAGGACTCGAAAAGCATTTTGAAAGTCCTTTTGGAAGACTTACCGCAAGGCAGCTTCTCAATTATTATAATGGAATCGGCGTTTATCGGAACGGATTTCGTATACGTCCCCTCGGCGACTCTGGATTTGATTGGCTGAAATTGAATGCAAGACGGGTGAATAATCCATCCATAAGAGTCGGCAGCAATCAAGTAATTGGATATGTACAGATTCAGTCTGATAAAGAATCTAATTTAATTGAAAAAAGTGCCAGAGACGGCCTTAAGGAAAATGCAGCTTTTAATCAGTTACAGAATGTCACAATATTGGCCATATCAGAACTTGAAACTCGACGTTTCAAATATAGGGAAAGTGCTGGCCTGAGCAGATCCACTGTCAAAGTAGGAGAGAAACTGCAAGGACTTTTTTCATCTGATGAATTAATAGAGAATGTAGAAAATCACCTTACAATAAATAAAGTTAACAAAACGACTGTTGATAAAACCATCGAATATATAAATCGAGATGTCCAGAAAAAAAACAAGGTCGTTGATGAAATAGAGACAATTGTAGCTATTTATCAAGTTGATGCTACATTAGGTAAAATTGTTGGTGTAATACTTCATGAAGGTAGCAAACCTCTCAGTTACTTCAATAACCAAATACCTAACCTCAAATTTTGGTACGAGTCATTTCAGAAGACAAACAATCCAATGGCATTCGAAAACATCGTTCGGATTGCAGGTGGTATGGTTCAGAATGCGGAAATCTTTGTGAATCTCTTTAAAAGACTAGACCCTCTTGCAGCGAGAAGAAGTACTGTCAGAAAACCTTTGCCACTAAAAAAAACAATACAAAATGTGTGCTCTATCTTTGAAAAGGAAATGGAATCTAATGACATAACTGTTGAAATTAAGGTACCAGATGACTTAAAATATTCTGCCCGGATTCAAGATATGTATTCTATTTTTACTAACCTTATTGACAATAGTCTTTATTGGATCCGTGAAACAAAGGTAAAAACACGCAAAATTATTATTGAATTCAATCTGGACGGTGATACTTTAGGTTATATAGATTATTATGACACTGGACCGGGAATAGAACCAGAAGACATTGAAAGTGAAGTAATATTCGTACCTGGGTTTACCAACAAACCAGATGGGACAGGTTTAGGATTATCTATAGCAGGAGAAGCTGCGGCTCGAAATGATCTTAGATTAGAAGCTTATGATTCTGATAAAGGAGTTCACTTTAGGCTTCAACCTAAGAAGGAAAGTGAGAAATGAACCCGTTAAAAATACTGCTTGTTGAAGACGACACAACTCAACAAGACATATTTAAGGATGATGTAGTAGTTTTTAAAAATCAATCTCATAATCTGGACGTTAATTATGAGATAGTAGAAAATGTTCGCGACGCGGTGAACATAATCGATGAATCTTACGATGGAGCAATTATTGACTTGCGCTTAGGAACAAACGAAGAAGGTGGAAATGAAATTGTTCAAGAATTGTATGATGCATTTACCAAAATTCCTATAATTTTCGTTACAGCATACGCCAATTCGGTTGTTGATCATCCTTCAGTTATCAAGAAACGTAGACGTGAAGTTGGAACATATCACGAAGACCTATTGTTGTTTCAGCAGATACGAGAAATTGGACTTACCTATATCATAGGCGGAAGAGGATTGATTGAACAGCAGTTGCGTGACGTGTTTCTTAATAACCTTCTGCCGCAGATAAAAACTTGGATATCTTATGGTGAAACCTATAAGGAGACAGATCCAAAACGAACTGAAAAAGCCCTACTCAGATACACTCTGAATCATTTGTACCAACTTCTTGAGGAAGACGACGAAAATTACTTTCCAGAGGAGTTCTATTTACACCCAACAGTCACGGATAAGATTACAACCGGAAATATTGTCAAAGAAACGAAGACCAATCAGTTGTTTGTAGTACTGAGTCCTGCATGTGATCTTGTTATCAGAAAAGACGGTGAATTCAAAACAGATCGTATCCTTCTGGTTGAGATAGAAAGTGAAAATAATGTTGTGAACACTGCCTTAGATGGTATTAAGAAAAAAGACAGCAAGAAAAGAAAGCTCCGGGATGTTTCTAATAACAATTATACAGACTACTATCATTGGGTACCAAAAACGGATTTCTTTGATGGTGGATTTCTGAATTTTAGGAAATTGCATACTCTCAAAAAGGCTGTTTTTGACGAAAAATTTGAAAAACCATCAATTCAAATATCACCATTTTTTGTAAAGGATATTGTATCCCGTTTTTCTTCATACTATGCCCGACAAGGCCAGCCAGATATTGACAGCACAGATTTTGTCACACGTTACACGGACTAGTGGACAGTCCAAGTTAAAGTTGTGGGTAAAAGTAAAAGTCGGGAATCGGAGTTCCCTCCTACAGAACAGGCTTTTGGTAGGAGCGATCTCCGAATCGCGACCTACATATTTAATCTGGACTATCTACTAGCTTCATATAGCATTGCAAAGGATCCCCATGCCAATACTTGAATTCAACGGAAAACACCACATCTATACCCACCACCTCACCGTTCCCTACCGTCCACTTGAACCAGACGTAACCCGTTCCTGCAATCCGGCTGGAGAACACGACAACCTAATTATCCACGGAGACAACCTGCATGCCTTAAAAGCATTACTCTCCCGCTATGTCAACCGAATCAAGTGTATCTACATTGACCCACCCTACAACACTGGCAATGAAGGATGGATATACAGCGACAACGTCAATAGCCCATTGATGCAAAAATGGTTGAAAGAAAATGGACCCGTTGACAGCGAAGACCTTGAACGGCATGAAAAATGGCTTTGCATGATGTGGCCGAGGTTGCACCTGCTAAGAGAATTACTTACTGAAGATGGTATTATCTTTATTTCTATTGATGATAATGAACAACACCATTTACGAATGTTGATGGACGAAATATTTGGTGAGAATAATCTTATAGGCACATTCCTCTGGAAGAAAAAGGGCACATCAACTAACACTGAAGGGGCTACCGTAAGTCCTGTTGCAGATTACCAAGTATGCTATCGAAAATCAGATGTTGGATCAATCACTCCCAGAGTAACTCCAAAAGAAACTCGGAAATATCCGAATCAAGATGAAGAAGGAAAATACAGAATGGAGATAATTGAGAAGAAAAATACCGGTACCTATGCAAGAAAGACTATGCAATTCCAAATTTTGGGACAGTACCCACGTGAAGGGAAAAGATGGCAGATTGGCAAAAAGACAGCAAGAAAATTGGAAGCAAACAACCGCTTTATTATCCACAATGGACTTGTTAAGAAAAAAATCTACGATTTTGAGGACAAGGATACTACTTCTGCCCATCCGACTTATTTGCCTGAAAGTTGCGGTAGTAGTGATAGTGCGGAAAAAGACCTTACTAATATATTAGGGGATTGTGGCTTTGAAACTTCTAAGCCTGTTGAACTTGTTTCATACCTACTTAAATTGTCAAGTAATTCAAATGATATTATCCTTGACTCATTTGCCGGCAGCGGCACAACTGCCCATGCTGTTCTCTCCCTGAACAAAGAAGATGGTGGCAACCGTAAGTTTATCCTCATTGAATGTGAAGATTATGCCGATACTATCACCGCTGAACGTGTCCGCCGCGTTATCAGCGGTGTTCTCGACGCAAGTGACGATGCATTGCGCGAAGGGTTAGGTGGTTCTTTTACCTACTGCACTTTGGGCAAACCGATTGAGGTTGAAAAAATGCTTACTGGAGAAGGTTTGCCCGAATTCTCAGCACTTGCCGCGAATCTATTGTTAACGAAATCTGGGAATGCTATAGGAGCGGATACGCTAGCACCCCTAAACAATGACGGACTTTTTCATAGTGATGACGAATATGACTACTACCTACTCTACAAACCTGACCTTGATTATCTCCGAAGTGATGATGCGGTACTCAATTTGGAGCGAGCAGAACGTATCCGCAATGCGTGCGGTGAAAATGGTAGAAAGGCGATTGTGTATGCAGCGGGGAAATACATCGGGCAACGTGAACTTACGGGGATGGGTATAGTCTTTTGTCAGCTGCCTGATGCGTTGCATGAAAGGTAAAGTATTCGTCCGAGCGTTGAAGAAGCTTAACCTATAAGATGAGGAATTTGAATATCAACAGTGCTTGGTGAGTTCAAACAAGTGCCTTGATATACTCTTTTATGTTAAAGGTCGTTTTGTCTGCTTGTAGTTGAAAAAAAATCTCATCAAATGCAGCTGCAGCATGCTTAGCGGTTTTTTCTGGTTCATTTTCAGCATTCCAATATGCAAGCGTCTCATTTAGCTGCTTGTCTGAATGCTCAACCCATATTCTGTGGTGGACTGAACCCATCTTTCGACCTTGTGTATCCGTATCTTGAATGGAATAATCAACCTTAATATTTAAGAATTGAGCGATATTTACGACTTTTTCGAATTGCGTGTATATATACATGATTAAGCCTCTAAATTACTTTCTGTCTGATCGGGGAGATATTTCCGAGGAACAGGTATCGGTTCTGTAAATTCTTCACCCCGGACTTCTGCCCCTTTTCTTGATCTATCCCACTCGGTGATGTCGCTACAAATTTTGACAAATTCTTCGTCACGTTTTCTCTCAATTTCATTCTTTATTTCTTCGATCTTTCTCTTTCTATCTTCAAGGAACATGCGTAAAAAGATACTCACAACTATACCCATCCCTTCATATAGTATAATGATGATTGTCACACCAGACAATATCTTAGGATTATTATTGATGATGTCAACCAGAACTTGCAAGAAAGTTTGTTTCTTATAAATCAATCCGTACCCAAGAATAGAGACTATGACAAGTAGTATCAAAACCGTTAAAAAGACCATCGCTCGGTTAGCATTACTAACAGTGAATAACGTAAAACGACGCGTCTTTTCACGATCTATTTGTTCTTGGGTTGGATCATTCATAAAGCAATAGTATCAAAACGGATTCTCGACTCATATAAGCCGTTTTTCAGCAAATTCTTAAGGTAGACATAAAACTCTTATGATGGTATTATAGCATAAAGAATAATGATTCATCAAGAAAAACAGACAACTCTACAAGTACAAATATATTAATTGCGAAGGAGTGTTACTATGATGGAATTAAAAGTTGATTGGAACACGCATGTGCATCACTCTTGGATGCAGAGGAATGTATCACCATGATGGAATTAAAAGTATATCAACGTAACGCTCTTGATGCATTTACACGTTGGTTAGAAACACTTGAAGATACTCAACGTGAATTAGAAACTGCGATTGCGGCATTAGAACAGACGTCAGTTGATGTTCCCGATGCGTTACGCAATTATCCGAGATCTGCATGGCAAAAGTTAAAAGAAAAAGGTGAGGTTACAGCAACTGCAGGTGAATACGTCGACCGCACTGATGACGCAAACCGACCAATTCCGCATATCTGCTTTAAAGTGCCGACAGGTGGTGGCAAGACCTTACTCGCTGCTGCCGCATTAGAACATGTCCCTTGGCAGAAAGGTTTGGTGCTCTGGATTGTACCAACTAAAGCGATCTACGCGCAAACGAAAGCTGCCTTGTGGAATAAGGAACACCCTTACCGAAAAATGTTGCAACGGGCAGCTGCTGGGCGCGTCAAAATGCTGGAAAAAGAGGATCCCTTCAGCAGAGACGATATAAACAATTATCTGTGCGTCATGCTGCTGATGTTACCCGCAGCGAATAGACGAAAAGGTAAAGAGTTCCTACGTATGTTCAGGAATACCGGGAAATATATCAGTTTTTTCCCTGATAGTGATGACATCTTCGGTGATGCCCGGCTGCGAAACGAATATCCCGATCTGGAAACGGAGGGAAAAGGTAGATACGTCAAACAGAGTCTGTTTAATGTGTTTAAGATATTACGTCCTATCGTTGTTTTAGATGAAGCACATAAGGCTTACGGTGCAAGAAGTCGTGATGCAAATGTAGAATTTGCACGCTCTATCAGTCGACTTGATCCGCGCATGGTTATTGAACTCTCCGCAACACCGAACCGTGGCATTAGCAATCTGCTTGTTGATATAGATGGAACTGACCTAAAAAAAGAGGAGATGATAAAGCTACCGGTGCAGGTGACTTCGTTTCCAAACGCAGAATGGGAACTGACGTTAAGTCAAGCAGTTGATGAACTTGAACGGCTTGATGTAGAAGCAAAGGCACTTGAAAACAACACGGGACGGTATATTCGTCCAATTGCGGTTGTACGCGTAGAGCGTACTGGGAGAGACCAACGAGATAATGATCACATTCATGCTGAAGATGTAAGAGAGTATCTTACGCAAACGTTACATGTGCCTTCTGATGCAGTTCGCGTCAAATCTGCTGAAAACGATGAACTTGGACGAGAAGATTTGCTCTCGGAATATTCACAAGTGCGTTGGATTATCACAAAATCTGCCCTAATGGAAGGATGGGATTGTCCGTTTGCTTATCTATTAGTGATGTTAGACAACACACAAGCACAAAAGGCGATAACGCAGCTCGTCGGACGCGTGATGCGGCAACCGCACGCACAACTGACCGATAGAGAACCGTTGAACCAATGCTATGTCTATTGTAATAACACTGATGTCGCTACTGTGGTCCAACAGGTTAAGCATGGCTTGGAATCGGAAGGACTCACAGGTTTGAGTGACGAAGTCATGAGTGCTTCTGGAACAACGCAACAAGACGATTTCCAACCTAAAAAAGTGAAACGCCGACAAGAATTTCGGAGTCAAGATATCTACCTGCCAGTTGTGCTCCATAAAAATGGCGATGAGTGGATTCACCTCAATTATCATGCCCATATCCTACCTTGTATAGACTGGGCAGCAATTGAACCACCCGATCCGAACGCATCCGCTCCGCAAAACGTAAAACGACAATCCGCAACGGTTGATGTGGGTGAGGAATTACTTGTTTTCCATACCGATCAAGAACCGTACGTTGAGAAGCGGGTTAGTATTTCTGATTTTGCACGCCGCTTATCGGATATTGTGCCGAACTTGTGGCAAGCAGCACGTATTGCACATGAGATGAGCATACGGCTTATGGCAGACGGTGAAACCGAGACGGACATTTACGATAGACGTTCATACCTTGCACATGTGTTGCGAGAGCATGTAAAATGTGAAGTCGAAAAGCAAGCGGAGCAGGTCTTTCGCAGAAAACTTGAACACAGAGAAATCCGTTTTGACTTGGAAACACAAGAACTCAATTATCGGATGGTAGACAAATATGAGATTCAGGTCAATCCAGATGATGATAGACCACTTTTGAATAATTTTGAACCGGTGCAATTAAACCTATTTGAGCCAGTATTTGAAAAACAGTTTGATAGCGATTTAGAAAAGAAATTTGCCTACTATCTTGATGAGGAACGCGCATTGCAATGGTGGTATCGTGTGGCAGCACGCCAACGCGGTGAGTATTATTTGCAGGGATGGAAACAGGGACGTATCTATCCTGATTTCGTTGCAATGACAAATGAAATCGCAGGTGCGACACGCGTGTTGATTTTTGATACAAAAGGGGAACATCTTGGAGGCAACCTTGACACCGCATACAAGCGAAAAGTGTTGGAAACACTTGAAGGCGCATTTAATGCTGCGGGTACTATGGTTGTGTGTGATGGTTCCAGATGGAAGGGTATTTTTCAATTGGTATTCAACGATCAGGAGTTTTTGGAAATAACCACACGTTTAACTGACAGTGGGTAATCTATCGTGTAGTCTATGATGCGGTGATGGATGATGGTGCTACATCGTAGTGTGAGAACTCTAAGGTGAACGCACCACGACCTTGTGTCATAGAACGGAGGTGGGTTGTATATTGAAAGGTCTCTGCTAACGGAATGATGGCATTGATGACGTTAACTGTGTCTTGCGTAGTCGTCTCGCTGATCTGTGCACGACGGGAGTTTAGGTCTCCGATGACTTTTCCGACATGTTCATCTGGGACAGTGATGTGTATGTGCATGATCGGCTCAAGGAGTAAAGGGTTCGCCTGTCTGACAGCTTTTTCAAAAGCTAATGCTGCCGCTGCTTCATAAGCGACCTCTGTTGCGTCTGTTGGGTGTGTGGAGCCGCCGGTCAATGTTACCTTGATATCTTGCAATGCGTATCCCATGAGTGCGCCAGAACCCATTGCCCCTTCAAGTGCCCTTTCGATAACTGAGATAAACTGCCGTGGTATCTGTGTTTCATCTGTTCTGTCCTCAAACTGAAATCCTTCTTCACGTTCTAATGGTGCTACAGAAAGTTCCACATCCCCGTAAATCCCCTCTTCCTCTGTCTTATGAACATGTGTTCCGCGTCCTTTTGCAGTAGTGCTGATCGTCTCACGATAAGCTACTTGTAGTTTGCTGACGCGGGCATTCACCCCGAATTCTCGGATCATACGGTCTGTGAGGATTTCTAAATGTAGTTCTCCCATACCAGAGATAATCCGTTGTCCCGTTTCTTGATCAATACCGACGGTAAACGTTGGGTCTTCGTCCATGAGTTTTTCGAGTGTTTCTTCCAATGCGTCTGTATCGCTGGCGCGTTCAGGTTCAATGGCAACGGATATAACGGGTGGTGGAAATTCAATCGATTCTAACAGCAGTGGATTGTTAACATCGCTCAATGTATGTCCAGTCTTTGTTGTGCGCATGCCAACGAGAGCAACAATGTCCCCTGCATAAGCGGCATCACAGCTTGCTTCTTTGTTCGCGTGCATCTGTAGGATACGGTTGACACGTTCCCGTTTTTGTGTAGCTACGTTATAGACAACCGCTCCGCGTTTGAGCGTGCCGGAATAGACACGGCAGTAGACAAGTTTATCCACATTTTCATGGCTTGCGATCTTGAACGCTAAAGCAGAAAACGGTTCGGAGTCGTCTGCATGACGAACAACTTTGTCATAAGTTTGAGGGGTATCCCGTCTGGAAGATTTGCCTTTTTTAGGTTTCGGAACTTCACCTTCAATTGGCGGTACTTCCACAGGTGAAGGCAAGAATGCAACAACTGCATCAAGGAGCGGTTGGACACCTTGGTTCTTAAGTGAACTACCACAGAGTACAGGGATTATGGTTCCATTGAGTGTAGCACTTCGGATACCTGCGATTAATTCGGATGATGTAATCTCTGTGCCTTCAAGGTATTTCTCAAGGAGTTCATCGTTCTCAGAGGCGACGTTTTCCACAAGCGATTCGCGTGCTATTGTCGCTGCATCTTGGAATTCTGTTGGGATGTCAATCTCTTGAAATGTTTTTCCTTGGTCTGTTTCATCCCACTGTATTGCTTTCATATCAATAAGATCAACGACTCCTGCAAAATCGCGTCCTTCACCGAGTGGTATCTGTAATGGTACAGGATTTGTTCCGAAACGTTCGCGCATCATCTCAAGGACACGCGTAAAATTGGCACCCACCCTATCCATTTTATTGACGAAGGCGATACGTGGTATTTGATAGCGTTCGGCTTGATTCCAAACAGTTTCGGATTGTGGTTCCACCCCACCAACAGCGCAAAACAGCGCGATTACCCCATCCAAAACACGTAATGAACGTTCTACCTCTACAGTGAAATCGACGTGTCCGGGTGTATCAATTAGGTGTATTGCATGGTCTTGCCAGAAGCATGTTGTGGCGGCTGCAGTGATTGTTACGCCGCGTTCACGTTCCTGTACCATCCAATCCATTTCGGTAGTGCCATCGTCAACTGTACCGAGTTTGTGTTTTTTGCCGGTATAGAAGAGGATTCGTTCGGTAGTTGTTGTTTTACCTGCATCAATGTGTGCTGCAATTCCGATGTTGCGGACTTTTTCTATTGGATATTCGCGTGCCATCTATTTCCTTTTATGACCATACATTGGGACTGAATAATTGTGAATCCTAATCAGCTGCCTCAACTTTATCAGAATCCGCAGACTTAGTTTCTTTAGTTGTGGTTTCCGAACTTGCGAACTTATACTTACCGGTCTTTTTCCATTCTCTTTCTTTTTCTTGGCAGTAGGCAATGAATTTTTCGAGGTCGTTGTCAAATTCTTCCGATATTTTCTGTCGCATTTCACGTACTTCTTTAACGACTTCGCTCATCTGACGAGAGTCCTTTTCCATGAGTTCCTTGAAAGCCTTTTTAATTTTCATCTGGATCAAAGTTCCCTCTTGATAGTAACGGATATCTTCACTCCAGCGGAGTGCTATGTCTATAGAATCTCGATTTCCTAACCGCAACGTATAAACATATCGTCCCTAATGAAGTTTAAATAATTAAACGGGTAAATTCTTGTTTGCATAATGCAGGCACACCACTCTGCTGGCGAGGCGGGGAATGACTAAATGTCATTCATACCCGGGGAATGACTAAATGTCATTCATACCGTTGATTTCTTGATTTCTTCCTAACCTCGCCAAATTACCCAAATA
>CAZURU010000117.1:0-12878 GCA_964623585.1 uncultured bacterium | reverse complement strand
TAAACTCGCAGTTAACTTGATAACCGATGTTTTCTAAAACTAAAAAACCCTGGGTGAGGACGCGTTTATATGGATGATACAACGGAAGAAAATGACAATAAGAAAGCCCGATTACTTGAAATATATAAGTCCCAATCGCAAATAATTAACGACATAAGTAACCGAAGACTAACAGCCAATCGATATTATATATTGGTAATGTCAGGTCTAATTTTAGCATTTGCAACATTATTACAAACCAATAATGAAGGGAAAGTAAAAGAATTACTGGATGAAGTCACGCTGGAGTGGTTGATGGTTACTGTTGGTCTCTTAGGGATTGCATTATCCTGGGCGTGGTGTCGTTCAATAGAAGCATATCTCAGGCTAAATTCAAGAAGATATGAAGTGTTGAAAGATTTGGAATCATATCTTGATTACCCGTTTATCGCCAATGAATGGAATATGTTAGGTCCAAGAAAAGATAAAACATACAGACAATTGTCCAATATAGAGTTATCAGTACCTTATATTTTTTATATATTGTTTACGTCTATTTTTTCATTCGGTATTTGGCGATTACAAAATACACATTTCCGTTGGTTCCTCGCTGTTCCAGTATTATTAATACTTGTCTACGTGTTGTTTATGTATCACTATAGGAAAAACGAAAGGAGGAGTCTAAAATGATAAAGTGGCTTGATCGCATATTTGATTGGGGACATATTGTCATTCCGATGATCTTCGTCGTTATTGTCCTGTTGTTAGGTCGTTTTGCTTGTAATTCAAGCTCAATAGATAACGCAGATTCGGCTATAGAAGAACCCGCAGTATTAAACCAAGTTCAAGAGACAAACCAACCAATTATATATAATATGGAAATAGGTGATTGATTTCTACAGATCTCAGAAACCCACAGAGGTCTTTTCTCACCAATCCCACTTTCATTTAACGTTTTTTGAACATTATATTCCTTCAGTAGTATGAATACATCTCAATTCACTTGAATCAAAACTGCCCAATGCGCTTCGGTTGGTGCAGTTAATGTGATGCTATCACTGAACGGAATTTCCTGTTCTTTTTTCCATTCGGCTTTTCGTATATTCAACCATCTCATTTTTATCGTTTTCGCGTCAATGTTCTTATCAACGTTCAAGTCAAGATCAACCGACCCACCTTTTGGAAAATAGACAGCATATTCCTTGCCGGGATTTGCGATGGTGTATGCTTCGTTTTCCTCTCTGTTGGAAAGTAAATCGTTACGTGGTTCATAGGTGAAAACATCAATTTCGTTTGTAATCATTCGCATGCTTTTGAGATGTGCTTGTGCTATTTCGGTTAATCCAACACCACTGTCCGGACGGTGGAAGCGTGCTGACGCAAACCCACCGTAAATGTTTCGCCAAAATCGTTCCAGTCCATCTCGTGTACTGCCGAATCGTCCACCATCAGCACCGTAAATCTTTATGTTATTGATAGGACGGATAGGTGTAAGTTGGGAGCGAATCTTCTGTGCGTTATCCCAATGGCGTTGTTGTTTCTGATGGTTATTCTGGGATATATCACAAAACGAATAGGTTTCAGGATGGTCAAAAGTTGCTTTATGTTTCTTATCTGATAAATTCCACGGATCCCACATCTCTGTTGTTTCGACGCCACGTCCTGCTTCCTCTGCTTTCCTCTGAATATAGGTTGCCCAATACTCACCCCATGCTGCTGTGACTGCAGTCTCATTGTCCATGCAGTAGAGTATATGACCATACGGCAGTGTTTCAGCGAGGAGTTTATCTACATACTTTTCCTGATACTTCAATACTGTTTTTTGATTACGTTCCTTCGGCACAGACCAGAAAAAGTTGTTCTGCGTTGCTACGGGATGGCTATTTACTGCAGTTGGTAACCCTGTTTCCTCTGCCGTGTAATTGCTGTTATTTTTTGGATTGAAAGGATTCTCTGCCCACGATTCTCGGTAATAGGTGAAGGTTGCCCAGACTTCTATCTGGACGATAATATCCATTTCGTGTGTCCACTCAATGAAGTTCCGAAAATTGTTCCAGAATTCCTCGTTCCATTGATTTAAGTCATACTTCTCACCGACTTTCTTGAAGGGGGGTATGTTGCCTTCATCATTCCATCCCATCGTAGATCGCACATAGTTGCCACCGACCGACTTCATCAGTTCAAGGTGTTCCCGTAAATTCGGAATTTGAAAGAGATTATCTTCTACTGAGCCACCGATGAGTAGGATCGGTTTACCTTTGTATTGCCAGTAACGCGGGTTTTCTTTATAAATCTGAATTCTATTTTTTTCCATATCTAAATCCTTTTTTACTTGGATATCCTGTGCGACAGAACATAGTGAAGTGAATACAATTAAAACCAAAATGCCAACGCTGATGTAGGGACCACACAACCTCTTCATAGATTGCTCCTGAACATAAGGGTTATATCAAAATACACTTACAATGGTATATTATAACATGTCATTTCCAAATAAACATGTAATTTCCAATTGACAAATTGTCATAAATAAATTGTAGGTCGGGTAGAGCGAAGCGAAACCTATAAATCAACGATGTGAATGCGCGTATGGCATTCATCCAAATCAACGCCAAATGCGCTTTTGGCATTTGGCCAAATCAACGCCAAATGCGCGTATGGCATTTGGCGGGTGTAAAGTTAAGGAATTTTTGATGCCAGAAACTCTCTTCAGTCCCTAATGAAGTTTAAATAATTAAACGGGTAATTTTTTGTTTGCATAATGCAGGCACACCGCTCTGCTGGCGAGGTTTCCTAACCTCGCCAAATTACCCAAATATTTTCTTTAACTTCATACGGGACTGAAGAGAAGACAACCTGTATCACCATAAGAATTCGAAGTGATTCATAAGATCTTCTAAGTTTTCTTAAGTATTTAGGAGTGGACAGAGAATTAATTGGATTCTTGACCGAAAACCTGTAGAAACTCTGGATCTTCCTTGACCTCCGAAAATTCCGGCATTTCAAGGAAAGTTGGATAAAGTGAATCCTCGTAATTAAGGGGATTGACAACGTGTTCGTCCTGAGCAATCTTTAAATAATTTAAAGTCTTCTCCCTATTTTTCTCAGATGCCCAGATACTCACAGCCAGCATGAAACAACTATGTTTGTAGTAATTTTCAACATCAACGGCGACTTGTAAAAAACGTTTTGCCTCGTTATACTTCTTTGACCATACCAAACAACAACCGATATTGTGCGCAACCCCAAAAAGTTCGTAGGTATTTACAGGGAAGTCCGCATCCAGTTTTTTCAACTCTAATTCCAGGAACGTATTAACTTCTGTCCAGACCTGATCGAAACGCTCCCAATCTTCCTGTTTACTATACAACAGCATTCTATTTGTTCTGATAGACAACCAGAAATGAAAATAATGTTCCCAGCCCTGTTTCTTGTTAGCACGTTCCAACTCTTCAATACCAAGCAATGCCTCATCAAACCGTTCGTTTTGTCTTAGCACCTCTGCTCCGTATCGGAGGAAACTGCAACGAGAATAGTCACTCACTTCAGGCTTTTCAAGATGTTCAGACGCCTCATTATAAAGTTGAATCCAATCATCAATACGACCTTCCGCTTTCCAACATCCGGCAGTACCCAGATAAGAAATGGTTCTTAGCACATATTTTTCTGCATGCTTGCATGTCCAACGGTAAAGAAGCGTCTGTTCCTCAATAGCTTCTCTATTTCTTTTAAGAATTGCGAGACCATTCACTAACGACTTATGTGCCCAGTACCTTTCTGTCACATCTTCTACATTATCCATATACTTACGGAGTAAGGATACCCGTTTTTCAACACCGAGTTTACCCATATACGGGTATATCCCATCAACCGCAAGATGCACCAACTCAGATGTAATTTCACTTTTGAGCACAGCGTCAATTTCGCCATCTACCTCTTTAAGTATACCTTCTTTAGATGTAGGATCAGATTTTACCTGTTCCACGAATGAATTGAAGTTGTTGCGAATTTCTTCTAATCGACTCATGATGTTCTCCTTAAGATTATTTGATGATAGTAAATGACCAAAAAATTCTTGATCTAAGAGTTCCTGATCAGTTTGCAAACGTTTTCGTGCGCGTTGGAGTCGGCTTGTAATTGTATTGACCGAAACACCCATGAATTCACCAATCTCTTTTGTTGACATTTCGTCAAGATAGTAGAGTGTAATGACCGTACGTTCATTTTCTGGCAGTTTTTCCAAGAGTTGTTGGACAAGATCACGGCAATACTCGTTTCTCTCTGTCATCCGTTGTTCCGACAGATGTTGTGTATAAGAGTATTCTTCTATTTCTTCCAGACGTGTCCCCTCCAGGGATTGCATCACAGGCTTTTGCTTTCGAACCCAATCAATGCAGAGATGATCTGCAATGACATGGAGCCACCCAGCAAATTGATTGTGATTCTTGAGTGTCGGAAGTTTTTTGTATGCCTTAAGGAAGGTGTCTTGAACAATCTCTTCCGCATAGTGAAAATCTCGAATTTTCCGCCACGCAAGAGCATGAATGCTCTCTTGGTATTTTTCAACCAAGCTGTTAAACGCAGCTTCGTCACCCGATAAGATTCTGCGAATCAGTTGAACATCGTCATCTCTTTCCACGAGAATTCCTCCTATTGAAACTCCTGTTGAAAACGGTTTGTCTTTCTATAATCTAATGACGAATGTTTGCACAGAAAACGTGCATCATGGGAAAAATAAATTCATAAAATTGACGGCTATGGGTAGAGCGTAGACGAAACCCATAACCGTCAATTGTCGAAGAATCAACACTGAAGGCAAGTATATATGACGAGAAAACTTACCCTATTTCTGTCCCAGAACCTTCAGAAACTCAGTGTCTTCTTTTACATCAGCAAATTCTGGTGTCTCAAGGAAGTCAGGATAATACCTATCTTGATTCCAATAATTCAGCACATAATCGGAAGCGTTCTTCAGATAATGTAGAGTCTTTTCCCGATCCTTCTCAGTTACCCAGATGCTTACGGCAAGCATGAAATATGCCCAATCGTTTTTATGCTGTAAATCAAGTGAGATTTGTAGAAAACGTTTTGCATCTTCATACTTCTTCGTCCACACCAGGCAACACCCTACATCATGTGCAGCCCATATTAGATCGTTGGTCTTTATAGGATAACCTGCCTCATGTTTCTCCACTTCAAGTTCAATATACCGACTGACATCTGCTAAAACTTGACCAAACAGATCCCATTTTTCCTGTTTACCGTACAGCAGAATTTTATTCGTTCTCACAGCCAACCAGAACCTAAAATAGTGTTCCCAATCTTGTTCTTTGTTAGCGTGCTCCAACTTATCAATTCCAAGAAATGCCTCATCAAAGTAGTCATTGTGGCGCAGCACCTCTGCACCGATTTGCAGAAAATCGCAACGTGAGTAGTCACTCACTTCAGGCTTTTCAAGACGTTCAGATGCCTCTTTATAAATTTGCAGCCATTCATCAATCTGTCCCTCATCTTTCCAACATCCAGCAATGGTCATGTTAGAAACAACTTCCAGTACATGTTTATCCGACATTTGCTTGCATGTCCAACGGTAAAGCTTCTTATGTTCATCAATTGCTTCTCTGTTTCTATCCAGACAAGTTAGGCTATACACTATGTGTTCATGCGCCCAAAAACGTTCCTCATCATTGGGTGCTAAATCATGATACTTTCGGAGCAATAGGATCCGTTTTTCCATGCCGATTTTACCATAATGCGCGTATATTTTATCCACAGCAAGATGTGCTAACTCAGGTGTGATGTCGCCCTTGAGTGCCTCTTCCACCTCGTCATAAGCTTCCTTTAAGAATGCCTCACCAGAAAGGATATCCTCTCCAGAAATAGGATAAGATTCCACTTTTTCCATGAATGCATTAAACTTGCCGCGAATTTCCTCTAATTTATTAGACATTATATCTCCTTTTTGACCACCCCATAACTCTCGGATCGTGTGTTCCTCCTTCTGCAGACGTTTACGAGCACGGTGGAGCCGACTCTTAACCGTGTTAGGTGAAACACCTAAATACTCGCCAATGTCCTCACATGATTTTTCATCAAGATAGTGAAGCTTTACAGCAGCACGTTCACTTACTGGTAACTTCTGAAGGAGGTTATTGACAACTTCGCGTTGCCGTTCACCCACGGATTCTTCCTGTTGTTGCGTGTGGTATTGTGTATAAGCCAGATCCTCTAATTCCTCTTTTGGCATTGCATCTAACGATTTCATCGGCATCCGCTTTTTTTCGAACCATGCGAAACAGTACTGTTTCGCGATCGCGTAGAGCCATCCTGCAAAACTATTACGGTTTTGCAAGGTGTTGAGCTTTTGATACACCCTGAGGAATACATCTTGCGTGATCTCTTCAGCGATGTGGTAATCACCGATTTTCCGCCATACAAAAGCGTGGACTGACTTTTCATATTTTTGTACAAGTGTATTGAAAGCAGATTGATCACCTACCAATGTGCGTTGAATCAATTGTACATCATCGTTTTTCATGCTTCAGCTCCAAAAACATTTCCTCTTTCATAATGTTAAGATAGGTTAAAGAAGCAGTAGGGTTGCATAAAATGCGATAACAGGAGAATTATAATCTGAACTTTACACACCCCCATCCTTCCATCCTTCCATTCTTCCATCCTTCCATTCTTCCATCCTTCCATCCTTCCATCCTTCTTTTTAGTTTGCATTTGACGAAAAAATGTGATATAATAATAAATTAAATATCAATAGACTTTGTACCACAAGCACTAATACTGACGTTTTATTAATTTCATTGTTTATAGGACTGTCAATAGTGCGACAAATTACTATAGTATATATTGTACTATAAGTACAGACCAACTACAACTTGGGGGTGTCGGAAATACACTATAGAGGCAAACGTACTCAGAAAACACGTGAAAAGAAGAGTCGTTCGAACTATCAGATTCGAGCCAAAGAGATATTGGTAATTGATCATGAAAACAACTCGCTCGGTGTGATGTCACCGCGCGAAGCAATGGAACGGGCTGACGAAGTCGGATTGGACTTAGTTGAAGTTTCTCCCAACGCCAAACCTCCCGTCTGCAAAATAATGGATTACGGGAAGTATCAATACGAAAAAAACAAACGGGAACGAGAGGCACGGAGGAAACAGACTAAAGTCGTACTTAAGGAAATTCAGTTTCGACCTGATACTGCCGAACACGACTATCAGTTCAAGAAAAGACACATTGAAGATTTCTTGAAGAAAGGGTGGAAAGTAAAAGCAACTGTCCGATTCAGACGCGGACGCGAAATGCTACATACAAACTTAGGACGGGATATGCTAAACCGGCTTGAAAAGGATATCGCTGAAATCGCTGAAGTTGAACAACCACCTAAGATGGAAACACGGGTCATGTCAATGCTCTTGATTCCAAAGTCTTCATAATTAACTTACAATGTGTAAAACCTAAAGTATCCAAGCTTCATGCACAATAGGATAACGGTTTCATATAGATTCTCTCTTACGAGGAGACGTCTGTACTCCTATTTGATTTTGTCTTCTAAACATTTACTCTGATTTCTTACACCTATAATATGTTTAGAAAGTTACTTAACTGAAGGATATTATAATGCCGAAAATTAAAACACATAAAGGCGCAGCAAAACGCTTTAAACTTACTGCTAAAGGGAAAATTAGACGCCGAAGAGCTTATGCTGGACATCTTTTCATATCAAAGTCAGCAAAACGAAAACGCCGTCTCAGACAGCCTACTTTGGTTGACCCAAGTAACGCAAAACGTTTGAAACGCCTACTAAGTTAGGAGTTCAGAATGCCACGAGTAAAAACAGGAAACGTCCGAAGAAAAAGAAGAAAACGGATATTGAAACATTCCAAGGGATACAGAGGTGGACGAAACAACCTTCGACGCACTGCTATGGAAGCAGTAGAAAAAGGGTGGAACCACGCTTATGCACATAGACGGGCACGCAAACGTGACTTCAGAAAACTCTGGATTATACGTATTAACGCCGCCGCAAGACTATACGGACTTACATACAGCAGATTCATGCACGCACTAAAAACAGCAGGCATAGAGTTGGATAGGAAAGTTCTTGCTGATATCGCTGTTAACGATCCAGACGGTTTCGCACAACTCGTCGCACAAGTAAAAGGATAGTCATTACAGATAGGTTATCCCACAATATCCAGGCAATGATGAGACAAAGTAAGCAATTGAGATTTCTCAATTAGAGAGACTACACCATAGGCTGAAAGTGTAGTTTTGAGAACATAGCCGAATTTCACCTCGGAGCCGCAAAACAACCAATGAAGCGGACAGTTTTCACATAACGCATCAAAACTGTCAAGCGGGGTGGTACCGCGGAAGTAGATACCTGTCGCTTTCGTCCCCAGAAACACTTCAAGCATACTATTGAGGTGATGGGACAGAGTGATAGGTCTTCTTATTTTAAAGGGATATATGAAAACCAAATTAGAAACCATTCAAACTGAAGTTCTGGAGCAATTGAAAGAAATAGCATCACCTGATGATCTGGAAACTCTCAGGATAACGTATTTCGGACGCAACGGAAAGTTAACAGACATAATGAAGGGAATGGGAAAGCTCTCCAAAGAGGAACGTCCGATCGTTGGAAAATTTGCAAATGATGTGCGAACTACACTCACAGACGCATTTGAGAAAGCAAAAAAAGAACTGGAAATCCAAAAGCAGATACAACAGCTGAAGGGTGAAACTATTGACATCACACTACCGGGGAGAAAACCAGCATACGGTAAAGCACATCCTGTCATACAAACATTAGAGCGGATTGAAACCATCTTCACACAAATGGGTTTCCAAACTGTATCAGGACCGGAAATAGAAACTGAACACTTTAATTTTGATGCACTCAACACACCGCCAGACCATCCCGCACGCGATTTGCACGACACGTTCTATCTGACAGATGGTCAACTCCTGCGGACACATACATCTCCAGTTCAAATTCGGGTAATGGAACGCCAGAAACCACCACTCCGAATTATCGTTCCCGGGAAAGCCTACAGGGTGGATTATGATGTCTCACATACCCCGATGTTCCATCAAGTTGAAGGACTACTGGTTGATAGACATGTAACTTTCAGTGAATTAAAGGGGGTATTAGTATCCTTTGCACGCCAGATGTTCGGGGATCAGACACAGATGCGATTCCGTCCACATTTCTTCCCATTTACTGAACCGAGTGCTGAAGTTGATATAACTTGCACAGTGTGTCAAGGGAAAGGATGTCGCACCTGCGGGTACACCGGTTGGGTTGAGATATTAGGATCAGGAGCCGTTGACCCAGAGGTTTTCAAAGCCGTAAACTATAACCCCGAAGAAATAACCGGATTCGCTTTCGGCATGGGTGTTGAACGCATAGCAAATCTACAGTTCCGCATCCCAGATATTCGCACCTTCTATGAAAATGACCTGCGATTTCTAAAGCAGTTTTAAAGGACTTCGTTATGAATGTATCCCTCAAGTGGTTGAAAAACTATATCGATTTTGACTTTTCACCAGAAGAACTTGCAGATAGATTGACAATGTTAGGCATTGAAGTTGAATCTATCAAACAACTTGGCGCAGGTTTAGAAGGTGTAGTTGTAGGAAAGGTAGAATCCATATCTCCACATCCAAATGCAGATAAACTGATACTTTGTCAAGTGGATATTGGAGATGAGAATAGTCTTCAGATTGTCTGTGGGGCACCAAATGTCTATCAAGGGATGTTTGCACCTGTCGCGACCATCGGAACAGAATTACCTACTGGCATCACAATCAAACGGGCAAAATTACGTGGTGAGGAATCACATGGGATGCTATGTTCAGAAAAAGAGTTAGCTATCTCTGATGACGCATCAGGACTGATGGAGTTGTCCTCAAATCTCTCTGTCGGCATGCCACTAACTGACGCTTTAGGTCTAAACGATGTGATACTTGAATTGGAGATTACCCCCAACCGTTCTGACTGTCTGAGTATGCTGGGAGTGGCAAGGGAAATTCGTGCTGAAACAGGAAACACAATCAAGTATCCAGAAGTTGCTCTAATAGCCAGTGACATAAAAAGGGACATAGAAGGGGACACGGATATAAAAGAAATCACATCCGTAACGATAGCGGATCCAAACCTCTGTCCACGCTACGCCGCACGTGTCATACAGAACATTAAAGTAACAGAATCACCAACTTGGATAAAACAACGACTGGAATCTGTTGGGATAGGAGCGATTAACAACATCGTAGACATAACGAACTTCGTCTTGATGGAGTATGGACAACCTTTACACGCTTTTGATTACCATAAACTCGGTGAAAATCGTATCGTTGTTCGACGTGCAATGGAAAATGAAACCATCACAACACTGGATGAAGTGGAGCGAAAACTTAATCCAAACATGTTAGTTATTGCTGATGCTGAAAAACCGGTTGCACTCGCTGGTGTTATGGGAGGATACGACTCAGAGATCACTGAAACAACAAAGAGTGTGTTACTGGAAAGCGCGAACTTCCATCCAGCAAGTATCCGATCAACTTCAAAAGAACACGGTTTACATACTGAGGCATCATACAGATTTGAGCGCGGGGTAGACCCTGAAGTCGTCATCTCAGCACTTGATCGAGCTGCACAACTCATCGTAGAAATCGCGGGTGGTACAATCTGTAAAGGCGTTCTTGATGTTTACCCTGGCAGAAAAAAACCTTTGAAAATACGTCTGCGAAAAGACCGTGTCAATTTCATCTTAGGAACATCAATAGAAGTTGAGGAGATAGAGCAGACGTTATCTCGATTAGGGTTTAAGATAGAAACAGTTCAGACTGAAGTGGATAACTTTGACATCACTGTTCCCTCATTCCGTTTAGATATAACACGGGAAATTGACCTGATTGAGGAAATCGCACGGGTTCACGGGTATGATAATATCCCTACGACTTTACCAAAAGGGGATATACCGATTCCACCCTTAAATAAACTTGAGAAAGTGCGAAAATGTATCAGGAACTTCCTGCTCAGCACGGGAATGATGGAAGCAGTTAACTATAGTTTCATTCATCCTAACTGCTTTGAGAAGATACGACTCAATGATGACCATCCACTCTGTGAAGCAACAAAACTACAGAACCCATTAAGTCCTGAAATGTCAATCTTGCGGACAACCCTTATACCGAGTCTCCTTGATAACGCGCAACACAACCACAATCATCAGATCAATAATATTGCCCTGTTTGAGATGTCGTCAGTTTTCATAAATGGAAAGGAACCGGACCGCGTTGCTGGAATCCTTGCTGGAGACATTGGCGGCGGTGTATACGGAAATCCATATCGTTCTCCCGACTTCTTTGACATAAAAGGCATCGCGGAAGGCATACTTGAAGTCTGTGGAATTCAACGATACGAATTAAAGCAGACTGAAGAACCGACATATCATCCTGGACGAAACGGTGAAGTGGTGTTAGGTGAAACCCAAATCGGTATCATCGGTGAGGTGCACCCCGGTGTGCTTGAGAACTATGAGCTTCCATTTAAAGCGTATCTGTTCGAATTTGACATGGAAAAAATAACTGATGCAGCAGACTTTTCAAAACGTTTTGAACAGATACCCATATATCCAAGCATTCAGCGAGACCTTGCAATCGTCGTAGATCAGGATCTCACATCTGATATGCCAATGGACATTATCAACACCACTGGTGGAGAGTGGGTTGAGTCTATCCGTCTATTTGATGTGTATGAAGGTAATCAGGTTCCAGATGGGAAGAAGAGTCTCGCCTATACAATTACATATCATTCAGCAACCGAAACGCTAACCGATAAAGCAGTTAATGAACTCCATGACAAGATTGTTCAACGACTCAACAAAGAACTTGGTGCGGAACTAAGAATGTAATTGTTCTGAACACAAACAACCCTTACTATGCAAGCACACCGAATAAAGAGACTATTCTCTGCAGTCGCACGACACTACGATTTTCTTAATTCCTTATTGAGCCTACGGTTAGATGGCACGTGGCGAAAGGAGACTGTAAGAGTTAGCGACGTCAATGCAGCAAGCAGTGTCCTTGATGTTTGTACAGGAACGGGAGAACTCGCCTTAGCTTATGAAGACAAAATCGGGACAGGTGGTTCTGTCATCGGATCCGATTTCTGCTTTGAGATGTTGGAAGTTGCTCAGAAAAAGGTTCAGAGAAAGAAACATCAACACGCGTTCATACCGGTTGAAGCGGATACACTTGCGCTTCCGTTTCCTGACAATACCTTCGACATCGTTTCAGTCGGCTTCGGTATACGCAATGTTTCTGATCTCGAACTCGGAATCCGTGAGATGACTCGTGTTGCAAATAGAGATGGTAGAATTGCCATATTAGAATTCACACAACCGGTCAATCCGATATTTCGTGGTCTTTACTACTTCTATTTTACAAAGATACTACCCTTCATTGGGAACCGCATCTCGCGAAATAAGGACGATGCTTACGGTTATCTCCCACGATCAGTCATGCAGTTTCCCAGTTGCGACGAATTGAAGACGATAATGGAACAGTGTGGTCTAACAGATGTGCAGTACTATCAGAAGACTTTTGGGATTGTAGCAATTCATGTTGGGATAAAGGCATGAACTGATATGATCGCAGAATATTTCATCTTGTTAGTCGTTCCACATGTGCAACAACTGATTCTGAAAGACCATCTAAACTATAGCCACCTTCCAATGCTGAGACAACATTCCCGGATGCCACTTCATCAGCTGTGTCCAAAACCAAATCGGTTAACTCAGCAAAGCCATCAGCAGTGAGGTTTGTTTGAGAAAATAGGTCAAGATGGTGTGCATCAAAGCCAGCAGAAATAA
>CAZURU010000116.1:0-12917 GCA_964623585.1 uncultured bacterium | reverse complement strand
AATCTTTACGCGTCCGTTTATGTACATAGCACTCCGCTGGAGTGCAGCCCGTTGACAATCCTTTTTCTATAGACATATTGCTCCGCTGGAGCAAGGGTTTAGCGTTCCTTTTTTTAAGTGACAAAAACTTTGCACACCCCCATATCAGATTTGGTTTGATTAATTGACTGCATTATGATAAAATGTTGGGTATCTGATTAACACATTCATTAGGAGAATTACTTTGCAATCCGAATTTCAAGAACTCAAAACCAGACTCATTGAGATAAATGATATACAATCTGCTGCTGGACTTCTCTATTGGGATCAATCGACCTATATGCCTCCTGGAGGTGCAACAGCACGAGCAAGACAGAGCGCAACGCTAAGACGTTTAGCACACGAAAAGTTTATTGATCCCACTATCGGTAAACTACTTGACACATTACAACCGTACCAAGAGAATCTTGACTACGATTCTGATGAAGCAGGTCTATTGCGGGTTACTCGTCGCCAATACGAACGCGCGATAAAGATACCTTCAGATTTCTTGGCAGAGGTTACAACGCATACTTCAGAATCGTATCAGGTTTGGACAGAAGCGCGACCCGCAAACGATTTTGAGAGTGTGCGTCCCTACCTTGAAAAAACGCTTGAATATAGCAGGCAATCCGCTAACTTCTTTCCCGGATATGATCACATCGCAGACCCATTAATTGAACCGAGAGATTACGGTATGAAGGCTGCAGATGTAAGTCGGGTTTTTGGGGCATTACGGGAAAAACTTGTACCGATCGCCTCTGCGATTACTTCTCAAACACCAGCAGACGATTCCTGTCTACATAAGACATATCCTGAAGACAAACAGTTGGCTTTTGGTCTGAAGGTTGCTGAGAAATTCGGGTATGACCTAAATCGTGGACGACAAGATATGACGCATCACCCTTTTATGACGAAATTCTCACTCGGTGATGTACGTATTACAACGCGGGCAAAAGAGAACAAGCTTGGTGAAGCCATGTTCTGCACGATGCATGAAACGGGTCACGCTTTATACGAACAGGGTATAAACATGGAATATGAAGGTACACCTCTTGCACGTGGTACATCAGCAGGTGTGCATGAGAGTCAATCTCGTCTCTGGGAAAATATCGTAGGACGTAGCAAGGGTTTCTGGAAGTGCTTCTATCCACAACTTCAAGAATACTTTCCTGAACAACTCGGTTCTGTTTCACTGGATATATTCCATCGGGCAATCAATAAGGTTAAAAAGTCACTTATCCGCACGGAAGCTGATGAGGTTACCTATAATCTACATGTTATGTTGCGTTTCGACTTTGAATTAGCACTCTTAGAGGGTGAGATGGAGATCAAAGACTTACCGAATGCATGGCGTGAACGATTTGAAGCGGATTTTGGCATTGTCCCGCCAGATGATAAAGACGGTGTTCTGCAAGATGTACATTGGTATTTTGGACTTATTGGTGGGTCATTTCAAGGATATACATTGGGGAATATATTGGGTGCACAGTTCTTCTCTAAAGCTCTGAAAGTACATCCTGAGATACCAGAGGACATTGAGAAGGGGGAGTTTGATACGCTTCACAATTGGTTGATTGAGAATGTATATCAACACGGCTCTAAGTTCACTGCGCCAGAGATCATTGAACGCGCTACGGGTCAGTCTATGACAATAACACCTTATATAGATTATCTGCGTGGAAAATATGGAGAATTGTACGATCTTTAAGAACGGTGAAAGGATGAGAATACGTAAATGTCAATACATCTTATTCCTTTGTGGTTTTCTTTATGCTTGCGGTGGTGCTGTAAGGTTGATTGATGTAAACAAGAGCAGTTCCGCACTTGAGTTGAGCCGTGAACAGCAAGAGAAAATACATCCGAAACTGCAACTTATTCGCGATATCATTGAGGATTATGAATTTGAGAAACGAGAATTTGACTCTGAACTGCGAGAATATCGTACATTAAGAAGCGATAGGAATCTATACCGAAATGATGGTGGATTGAGCATGGCGCAGAGACAACGCAGTCTCTTGCAGATACGGACTAAGGTAAGAAGATTCCTTGCGCAACGGAATAGACTATTGAAGGAGATAGAAGACATCCTTAAGGAGATCTATGCTGAACTTACTACTGCACAGCAGGTAGCATTTAATGAACTTAAAATGCCGGAATTGAAAATACCACGTTCCCTAAAACCTGATCCACATGCAGACCTACAGCATATACCGAAACACCTTATTGGTGTGTATTAGTTTTAGATCTCGGCATAAGACGGCTAAAGAAATGGTTTAAAAATGTATCTGCATCTACTTCAATACAGATACTGGCGTTATGCGTTCTGTTTTGTCTACTTTCGCGTAGGTCTGCAATAGTCATCCCTCGTGTTAGATTACCTTCGGTTTCAACCTGCACATAAGCATCAATACTTTTGAAAAAGTGTGGATGTGTTAGCATTCCGATGGGTAGTGCATCATGGATGTGCAATCCATAGAAACCGACATGTTGACGATAAAATTCCATACATGCTTCTGTTGAATCTCTGAGAAAACTGGATACTAAACACTGTTTTTCTTCAGTCTCAGCAGATAGGTGTTCACCTGTTAAAACGACTTGATGCGTAACATCCAAGGGGGCAACCTGTATTGGAATTCCAGAACTGAAGACTTCATGTGCAGCGTGTGGGTCTACGTATATATTGAATTCGGCAGTTGTGGTAACATTTCCATATTCTCTGAAAACGCCTCCCATCAAGACAATAGCTTGGAGTTTACGCATTTTTGTCGGATCTTTTCGAATTGCCAATGCAATATTCGTTAGTGGGCCCAATGCAACGAGTGTCAATTCATCAGGATAACGGTCAACCGTTTCAAGGATTACATCCGCACCTGATTGATCGGCAATATCAGCGTCAGCTGGAGGATACAGTGGATTCCGATCTTGATCATATAACGTACTGACATTCCCTAAACCGTCTTCACCGTGTACGTGTGCTGCTGTTAGGAGTGGTAATACTAAAGGTCTGTTTGCTCCTTTTGCAATCAAAGGAAATTTGGATATTTTAAGGAGTCCCAGTATTCTCAATAAGTTTTCTGTCGCTTGATCGACGTGAATGTTTCCACTGACGGTCGTTATCGCTTCTACGGATAATTCTGATGAGTTCATCGCCAGGAGGATCGCGAGTGCATCATCAACACCAGGATCAGCATCTATGAGTATTCTTTTCATCTTTATGGTCCATTTCTTATGTTTAAATCTTTATCCTATTTTACGGTGCATCCCCGTTTCTGTTCAATAACAATTTTTGAATTGACAGTTGCTCTCGTCTGTATCATACTATTCAGCACATCTAGTTCTCAATCGGTTGCACAGGTAAATGTCTTTACGAGTGAAACGATGAAGCGTATGGAACAGAATGCCGGATGGTATAACAGTGTTAAACTTGATCTGTCTTACAGTTCGGGGAACACAGATTTGCTTACTTTTCGAACACGTTTCCGTACAGATTATTTGTCAAAGTCGTTTCACACTTTTCTCTTTGGTAGCCTTCAACACGGTAGAAAGGACGATGATCTGTTTACCAGTAAAGGTATTGTTCATGCCCGCTTTATCCGTAATTTGACGCAACATATCTTAATTGAGTCTTTTGTTCAGAAACAGTTCAATGAATCCATTCTCTTGATGGATCGCAATCTGATTGGCGGCGGTTTCCGATTTGCTTTCAGTACGCCAGAATCACAGATAAATTCCTATTTTGGTACAGGAATAATGTGCGAACATGAGAGCATTAACGACAGCGATAAAGGAGTCATTGTAACGCGTATCCCACGTTCAACCAATTATATCAGTTGGAAAGCTGAACTTGATGATCGTATTTCAACAAGTGCGACAGGTTACTATCAGGTTTCTTTGGAAGACGTCACAGATTTTCGCATACTCTTTGAGGGTAGTATCAGTTTTAGTCTTTCCAAAAGATTGACGATGCCATTAAGTGCCAATTTCCGGTTTGACAATAGTCCTCCGACAGGTATCAGAAAACATGATCTGGAAATTTTTAACGGTTTAAGTTATACTTTCTAATAACATTGGGATGAAAAAAGGAGTTTGTCATGAAATTTATTCTTACGAGAACAACAGTCCTTCTCTGTTCTCTGTTCTGTCTTATGACGATATGCAACATTGCAAATAGTGACGGTCATGTTCAAATATTACAGGAGCATAAAAAGATCATTCTAAAGGGTACAATATCAAAAGCACTTGGCGAATATGAATCACATTTAAAAGGCTCAGTTGAATATCTTGTCTGTGGACCAACGGGTAAGCAGTACGAAAGCATAATTGTCACTGAGGCATCCGCTAAAAATGTATTTGAGGCTATAGAGAAATTAGGTATTAAACCGGGCACTGCACCGGGATACGATGTGGAAACTGATGCACCTACCCCACCTACCGGAACGGCGTTTCTATTCTCTGTTGAATGGATGGATGGTGAGAAAACGAGACAGGTTAGTGCTGAAGAATTACTCATCAATGTAAAGACTAAAAAGCCGATGCAACCTGTCGCTTGGATTTTTTCTGGTTCACGATTTATACCTGACCTTGACAGCGACGACGAGAATGCAGTGATTCCTTATGCATTTATGGAGAATAGCATCGTTGCGCTGAATCAGGGTGATCCGAGTGCTCTGTTTCAGAATCCACTACCTGAGTCTATACAAGAAAACCTGTATAAGAAAAATGATGAGCTGTTACCACCCCTTGGTACACCTATTAAACTGACAATTGAGGTGAATCGGAAAAGGCATATCCATGTTTTGCTTGGTGGAAAGGTGCAAGGTGTAGGATTTCGGAATTTCACTGTTCGAAACGCGAGAGAATTGGGTCTAAACGGCTATGCTAAGAATTTAAAGAACGGTGATGTAGAGGTCGTCGCAGAAGGGGATAAACTGCAGTTAAATGCGCTAATTAAGGCAGTAAAACAGGGACCTCGTGCTTCAAGGGTGGATTCTGTCGTAATTAAAGAACAGGACTTCAAGGGTGAGTTTGATTCCTTTGTCGTTAGGTATTGAGCTATGCAAAAAAAACCGTTGCCTTCAATAACAGGCATTCTTCTTGCTGCAGGACTTTCGACCCGGATGGGTTTTCCGAAGCAGCTGCTTTCATACTGTGGAAAAACCATCATAGGAACAGTTGTTGACAACATGCTAAATTCCAAGTTTAGCGAGGTTCTTGTCGTCGTCGGATTTTGTGCTCATGAGATCCATTATGTATTGGAGGAGAAGAATGTCAGAATCATCAATAATGAAGATTATAGAGAAGGGATGTTGAATTCTGTTCAGAAAGGTGTTCGTTCATTTGATTTTAACACGCGTCGTCGGCTAATGGAAGATTCAACTTTCAACGATAGATGTGCCTTTTCATTGATGCTGGTTGACCAACCCTTCATCACAACTGATATGATAAACAGAGTCATTGATGCTTATACAGAAACAGATAAAGGTATTGTTTTACCGAGTTATTGCTATCGTCGTGGACATCCGGTAATTTTCAATCATCGATATGCTGACGATATATTAGCATTGGATGCGGATAGCGGCGGTGTAAGATCACTATATGAGGTATACAGTAATGATATTCACTATGTGCCTGTTGAAACAGATATTGTTTTACGAGATTTAGATTTGCCTGAAGACTATAGGTACGCTGTTAACTATCTTGCTTCTAACAAAAATGAGCGTTAGTATGGCTTACACAATACTATGAACCGTAAGAACAAATACCGAAAGGTTCAGAAAAAGTTATTCGTTGGAATTGGATATCCGCTTCTTGTGTTAGCTGCTCTCTGTACGATGGTACCGCTTTTGTGGTTGTTGAGCTCCTCCTTCAAATCTGCTGAGGAGGTATTCGCTGTTCCGATTCAATGGTTTCCTAAGTTGCCGCACCGTGTTTCTACATCTCCTTACATCATATCCCATACGTATCCCAATATTGAAAAACCCGATTTGGTGACTGCAGAAAAGTGGGAACAATTACGATCAGCATTAGAAGTCGCAATTTGGCAACAGGCACAAGGATCCATATCTGAGAGTCTACCTGCTAACTCTCCTGAATTAGAACAGAAATTGCAGCATGAAATTGTAAAGGGTTTATGGCAACAACATATCGATACTCTCCCACAAGAGGTTTGGCGTGAGTCAACTGCCTCAATCATCAATCAAGTGGATACACGCATTGTTCCTGAGACTATCAAGCCTATTCTTGAATCTGTTTATAGACAGGTTAAAATTGGTAGTATCGTAATTGAGGATAAAGCATTTAAAAAGCATAGTGTTGAAATGGTTAAGTGGGTGTCCGCATCTGATGAAACCCTGACAGTGGGTGAACCGATTACGTCTTTGTCTTATGAATTTTACGACACTAACAGATTTAGTCTTTCTGCCACTGTAGCGTCCCCTGTACCTCTTGGCCGCATTCGAAGAGTTATTTTACCCATTCGTGGTGATGATTCTTACCATCGGCTCTCCTTAACCGTCTCAAAAGGCACTACTGTATATGAATCTAAGCACCCTTTTGTTTTAGATACTGCGTTGTGGAAGGACAGTAATTGGAGATTAGATGGTATGCCTGGAGAATTAGAATCATCCCACATACCGATGCGACAATTCTTCTCAAAACAGGATTTATTAAAAAGTGTAGCACCTCCACCAGAAACAGAAGATAACATTTTATTTCAGATAACCGTCCATCGCCCAGCGTATCTTTCAATTGTCTCGCATAAACTGACAGCAAACTACATGAATTTGTGGAGAGCGGTACCGTATAATCGTTATTTTATCAACAGTGTTTTTATCGCTACAGCATCAACGTTGTTAACGCTTTTTTTCTGTTCGCTGGGTGGTTATGCATTCGCTAAATATGAGTTTAAAGGGAAAGCAGTTCTATTCGGTATTTTACTTGCTTCTATGATGATACCGTTTCAGGTTCTTCTTGTTCCGCTTTTTGGTTTGATGTATGATATTGGTTGGCTGAATAGTTACAAAGCCATCATTATCCCGTTTTCCGTTGGTGCATTCGGTATATTCTTAATGCGTCAATTTATCGTTACGATTCCATCAGAACTGATTGACGCTGCAAGGATTGATGGGTGTTCAGAATTCGGTATTTACTATAGGATAGTATTACCAATTATCAAACCAGCACTTGGTGCCTTGACGATCTATTCTTTTTTGAGTTCGTGGAATGGATATCTGTGGCCCCTGATTGTGTTACGTGATGAAGCAAAATATACGCTACCGATAGGTTTAGCAAATCTAATCGGTATCTATCGGCAAGATTACGGTATGTTGATGGCTGGAACGTTTCTGTCGCTGTTGCCGATTATTATACTGTTCTTAGCCATGCAACGTGAATTTGTGCAAGGAATTACACTCGGAAGTGTAAAGGAGTAATAAATATGTCTGATAATACGTCAGAAAATTATACGGCAGTAACGAAAACATCCTCTATTAAAGAGGGGAGAGGAAAATCATTCACCGTAAATGGTAGACGGATAGCTATTTTGAACGAAAACGGACAGTTCTGTGCTGTTGACAACACATGTCCGCATGCGATGGGTTCGCTCGGTAGAGGAAGAATACGAAATGGGATTGTCGTTTGTCCTGTTCACGGATATGCTTACAATACAGAGACCGGTGAATGTCAGACGGACCCACGACTTAAAATCAGAACTTACCCCGTAATTGTAGAGGACGAACAAATCAAAGTTCAAACCTAACCGACATAGTAATTCCATTTCTAAATCATTATGTAGCATTATTTCGTAGGTTGGGTTTCGCTTCGCACTACCCGATCTACAGTTTATTTATGACAATTTGTCAATTAGAAATGGTATAATTTGTAGAAGAACTTAGCTGGAATGATTTAATACTTGATTTTAATGTCATTATTTCATAGAATAGTTCCATATTATAATTCTGGAACGTCTATTAATTATAAGGAGTATATATGTTACAAACACCACCAGAATCTGCTGTTATTCTCTTTGATGGGAAAGACCTTAGTAATTGGACGGGTCGGGACGGTGGAGAAGCAAAATGGGAAGTACACGCTGGCTACATGACAGTTGTTCCCCGTACAGGTGATATCTCAAGTAAAGAGACTTTCACGGATCACTTTCTACACGTCGAATTTATGTGTCCTGATATGCCTGATGCAAGTGGACAAGGGAAAGGGAATAGTGGTGTATTTCTACAGGGAAGATATGAGATACAGGTCTTGGATTCTTACGGTATAGAAGTACCCGGCAAAGGAGATTGTGGTGCAATTTACAATCAGTTTGCTCCCCTTGTCAATGCCTGCAATCCACCTCTTGAATGGCAAACGTATGATGTCATCTTCCGTGCGCCTCGGTTCAACGATGACGGAGATATGACTGAAAACGTGAGAGTGACGGCAATACAGAATGGCTTGGTAATCCTTAATAACGTACAGTTACCTGGAACGACTGCTGGGGGTGCTGGTTCAGATTTAGCGAAACCTGGACCGCTTCGTTTGCAAGACCACGGCAATTTAGTTCAGTATCGGAATATTTGGGCGGTCCATTTACCGCTTGAAGGTTCAGATCAGTATTAAGGGTTTGCAATTCTTAACTTGTCATAACTTGTCATATTGTAGGTGAAGAATCAAAAATCGCCTACAATAGACATCAATAGGGAAAAACTTTGTCAAAAAATGTAATAATCATAGCTGGTCCAAACGGTTCCGGAAAATCGACTTTTGTATCCGAATATCTCCGTGATTCAGAGATCCCTATATATATCAGTGCCGATGCGATCGCGGAAAGACTGGTATCCAGACCGGAAGATATGGACAGCGTTAAAGTTCAAGCTGGCAGACTTTTTATAAAAGAAATCCAGGAACTGATCCAAAATAGCACAAATTTTATTGTAGAGGTGACGCTTGCAGGTAAAGGATTTGCGAGAACTATTTCTCAATTTAAAGATGCTGGCTATACGGTTACCATTGTTTTTGTATTTCTCAAATCGGCTGAGACAAGTGTTGCACGTGTACGGAATCGAGTACAGGGGGGTGGACACCATGTGCCAACGGAAGACGTCATTCGGCGGTTTTATAGGAGTAAATACAACTTCTGGTATACCTATAGAAACTTGGTAGATCGGTGGAGTCTGTTCTATAATTCTACGGAACACTTTCAAAAAGTTGCTTTAGGCGAGGGGAATGAAGTTAAGGTCCTAAATGAAACTTACTTTGAAACATTTATGCGAGACATTCGCAATGGAGGCACATAATGCGTAACGACAAACTAAGTCTTGAAACCTATGAATGGGCGAATGAGATGCTCCGCATTGGCAATCGTGCTGCAAAAAGGGCACAAGAGGAGAACCGCAAAAAAGGGATCCCGAATGTGTATGATATTAACGGACATCGTTACTACGAACTCCCGAACGGTGAACTAACGACAGAAGATCCGTATCCGTTATCGAAAGAAAAGGAGAAATAATGGCAAATCAACCACTACCCCCAATCCCTCGCAGACGTTTAGGTAGAACAGAATTAAGTATTCCTGTTGTACCATTCGGTACACAAGGATTTGGGAATAACTTCGGTTTTGTATCAGATGAAGATGCTATTGATTTAATCAAACACTCGATCTCAATTGGTGTAAATCATTTTGATTGTGCACGCTGTTACGGAGATTCTTTACGAAAACTCGGTCTGGCGATGAAGGAGATTCCGCGTGAAGATGTCATAATTACCGGAAGACTCTGTTGTCATTCAGCAGCGGAATGGGGTGGTTATGGACAAGGGAGACCCGATTATTCTGCAGACCGTGCTATCGCTGATGTGGAGGATCAATTGAAGATACTCAACATCGACTATCTGGACGGGATGTTAATACATGATCCTGGTGAAATTGACGCAACACTTGAAAAAGATGGTACACTTGCAGGTTTACTGAAGTGTAAAGAACGGGGACTTGTTAATTTCGTCGGGTATGGTATGCATCCGCATGATTTCCATCTAAAAGCTATCGCAACGGGTGATGTTGATCTGCTCCTATGTTTCAATGATTACAATCTCATCAGACAATCTGTTAAGGATACTATATTACCTGCAGCAGCAGAAGCGGACGTGGGTGTGATGAATGGGTGGTCTATCTTACGGGGTATCCTCACAGGTGTTGATCTGGATGCTGAAATTGAACGCGGAAGATGGAGAAAAGAGGGAGATGTCGCTGCATCATACCCAATCTGGCAATGGTGTGTTGAAGAAGGCATTAGTATACTTCAACTTGCACTACAGTTCTGTCTTAAGGAGGAACGCATACACGGGAACAATATCGGAAGTCTTAACATTGAACAGTTAGAGATGAATGTACGGGCGGCGAGTGCGCCTCTACCCTATGAAGTCTGGGAAAAATACGAGAAAAAGTTCGGGTCACAGGGGTGATTGCTCCAAGAATTTGTGGGTTGCGCGTGGTAGCGGATATCCTGATACTTCTGTTACATCAACCCATTTCGCATCTATTGGACCATCAAGTACAACGTCACCCGATACATAATCACATTGGAAAAAATCCACAACTATTTTATAGTGTGTAAATGCATGTTTAACACGGGTGAGGAATTTTGGGTTTGAGACAGATAGGTTAACAGTTTCATTGATGTTGCGGAAACAACCTTCCTCTGACGTCTCGTTTTCTGTTAAACGTCCGTTTGGGAATTCCCAGAGTCCTCCCAATAGACCATCAAGTGGCCGTTGAACAAGCAATACCTTAGATTCCCTGTAGATGACAGCAGCTACCATCTGATGCTCCGGTATTGCTTTCGTTGTGCGTCTTTTCGGATATTCACTCTGACTGCTCTTGTGGAACACTTCGCAATACGTTTTGACAGGACATACGAGACATGGTGGGGATTGTGGTCGGCAGATAGTAGCACCTAATTCCATCATCGCTTGATTAAAAATCCCAGGTCGCTGTCTATCCAATAATTTGTCAGCATGCTGTTGAAAAACTTTGGTTGATGCAGCATCGTTAACGGGTGCTTCAAGTTGGTAGAGTCTTGACAATACACGCTTTATGTTACCATCAACTGCTGCGTAAGGTTGATCGAACGCGATGCTTAGGACTGCAGCAGCACTGTAATCCCCCACACCTGATAGTTTCCTGAAGGTATCATATTCTTTAGGGATTTCTCCATCAAGCTCGGTGATTACGGTAACGGCAGCGTTGTGTAGATTTCTTGCCCTGGCATAATATCCTAAGCCTTCCCACACCTTTAGCACATCTTGAAGTGGTGCTTCTGCAAGTTGTTGAACATTTGGGAACCGTTCTATAAATTTCTGATAGTAGTCAATGACTTTAATGACCTGCGTTTGCTGGAGCATAACCTCTGAAACCCAGATTAGGTAAGGATCCTCAACACCTCGCCAAGGCAGTTTGCGTTGATGTGTCTCAAACCATTTTAGTAGCGATTCTTGGAATTCGCTTTTTGATTCTGATAGATGTTGTTTGTTCATAATCAGCTTTCAGAATTATAGGTCTAATGCTATCCGAAACCCAACGTTATGTACCGCCCGTGTCGGTTCATAAGATGCTCGATTTGCACACCTTGCAGCAAACTCTCCTCGTGGCAGCCATGAAGCACCACGTATGACTTTTCTTCTTCCTTCAGCTGCTCCCAACGGGTTTATCGGTTCTGAATGTTTATAGGTATCAATATGAAACCAATCGCTACACCAATCGTAAGCGTTTCCTGCCATATCGTAACAACCGAAAGGACTAATGCCATCGGGATAGGACCCGACTGGTGTTAACTTTTTTAACCGAGATTCAGCCGTATTTGCCTTGCTTGCATCCCATGTATTACCCCATGGATATTCTCTTCCATCAGTGCCTCGCGCAGCTTTCTCCCATTCAGCTTCTGTTGGCAAGCGATAGTCTTGACCCGTGAGATGGCTCAGCCATTCAGTGAAATTGGTGGCATCATACCAACTCACACCGACGACTGGACACGTTTCACTATTAAACCGTTCATCATTCCAGAATAGGGGATACCGATATTTGGTATCTTCAATAAAGCGTGCGTACTGAGAATTAGTGACATGATATTTGCCGATTAGATATGCGTCCAGCGTAACACTTCTTTGTGGTTCTTCTGGATCAGTTTTTCGCAAACCTGTTGGATAAGTTCCCATTGTAAAGGGCCCTTCAGGAATGGGGATTAGCGTGTAATTGATGGGTTCTATAAGCATGCTATAGTGGAATCTTCAGTTTGGTAGAGTGTGTAGTTTACACTATTATAGCACTGTTTTGTGATATTATCAATTGTGTTGTCAGTTGGTAGCACATTTTAACTTGACAAATGTATCTCTATATGTTATAGTGACATTATGTAATATAATAACTTACCTCAACCAACCATAGTAGAGATGAGGTCCCCTTTCTCATTGTGAGTGTTTCAATAATTACGATTTCATTAATTCTGAAGTGCACTAATATCAGACAACAGTAACGTATTAGACCCAATTTCTTAGAGATAACCGCATAGTTTGAGATGATTCAAAAGCAATGGAGATATGAATGGACAACATTAACGAATTTTACACCAAAGTGAACAAATACATGCCCATCTTCCCCAAAGCGACTGGACAACCGACCAGATATATTGAAGGATATCCTTATCAGGACGATGAACCCATGGCAGCAACCTTGTATCACGCGAAACAGATTTCCATATTTCACGACCAACTCGAACGTTATTATTTTAACGAACCTTATATCTTGGTAGGACTTGACAGTTTTATCTATTATAGTGAAGGTGACAGGAAGAAATGCGTTGCTCCCGATGTATATGTGGTGTTGGGTGCAAAGGAAACGCCACTGAGACGCA
>CAZURU010000115.1:0-12966 GCA_964623585.1 uncultured bacterium | reverse complement strand
TGGTGGGTATGTTCCGATTTCCGAAGATGAAGATGGGGGTCTACATTCTGACGTTTTAAGTTTAGATTTCCATGTGGACGATGAAGATTTAGGAATTTATGATCCTGTTGCGGGTGCGTGGCTGCAGACCCCAACCGAATCAGCCGAAGCACGCGCTGAACAGGAAGCATCACGCGCTGAACAGGAAAAAGCACGCGCTGAACAGGAAAAAGCACGCGCTGAACAGGAAGCATCACGCGCTGAACAGGAAGCATCACGCGCTGAACAGCTTGAAACACGCGCTGAGACAGCTGAAACTGAAGTCGTACAACTCCGAGAACAATTGCAACGTTTACAGACACGCAGCTAACCTAAAGTCATATTTGGTTAGGAAACCGTCCCTACCGTTTTGGCGTATTTAGCACTTGTGAAGAAAACGCAAGAAAAATAGAAAACTAAACGCCTCTGCAAAATAGCCAAATATCCTTGCTTCTATATCTCCAATCTGCTATAATCAAGAAAACTATTTACAGACGGTTTACTGAATACGTTCTAAATGACCTTCAGTAATCACTAACACACTACAGAATCAAAGGAGTTACAGTAATGAAACGGTTGTCTATATGTTTTATCCTCTTAGCGATGATAGTTGTAATGGGGTGTGGAAATCAACAAGAATCATTAACTATAGTCTGGGCAGAATGGGATCCAGCAAACTACTTAAAGACGCTTTCCGAAGATTTTACAGCGGAAACAGGAATCGCAGTTAATGTAGTGCAGATACCTTGGGAAACATTCCAAGATAAAATCTTCAATTCATTTGTTGGAAAAAGCGATTTATATGACATCGTCATCGGTGACAGTCAATGGCTTGGAAGAAACTCAGTAGGTGGACACTATATTGACTTGACCGAATGGATCAATGAGAATATTGATGTGCCTTCTATTTATGGACCTGCAATGACTGCATTTGCTGAGTATCCGAAAGGCAGCCAAAAATATTGGGCTTTACCTGCTGAAGTCGATGCTGCAGGATATGTTTATCGCAAAGACCTTTTTGAAGCACCGGAAGAGATGGCAGCATTTCAAGAGAAATACGGGTATGAACTTGCTCCACCCAAGACCTACGCGCAACTACGAGATATAGCTGAGTTCTTTAATCGCCCAGACGAAGGCTTGTATGGCATTGCCACTTGGTATAGCAAAGTATCTGATGGCATAACGATGGGATTTCAACAGGTTATGTGGAGTTATGGTGCATCTTATGGCGATCCTGATACTTTTAAGGTCGATGGATACATTAACTCAGACAAAGCAGTAAAAGCACTTGAGTATTACAAAGATCTTAGGCAGTTTGCTCCCCCAGAATCTCCAAACTACTATTGGTCTGAAACGAATGATGCATATCTCGCTGGAAAAGTAGCGATGGCAATGAACTATTTTGCTTTTTTCCCAGGAGTTGTAAGTGCAGAAACGAATCCAAAATATCATGACAAGAGTGGTTTCTTCATTGCGCCCGCAGGACCTGAGGGTGATCATTATATCAGTATCGGTGGACAAGGGATGTCTATTTCCACGTATTCAAAGAATCAAGATACTGCAAAACAGTACCTAAAATGGTTCATGCAGAAATCTGTCCAAGAAAAATGGGCAAAACTGGGTGGATTTACACCACTTAAGGAGATACTGCAATCCGATACTTTCAAGAACGCTACTCCCTACAATGAGGCATTCGCTGCAAGTTTTCCATATCTACGCGATTTCTGGGCAGTTCCACAATATGCTGAACTCTTGTTGGCATGTCAGACAAACTGGAGTGAAGCAATTACAGGTATAAAAACACCGAAGGAAGCTTTAGATGCTATCGCTGTGAAACACGAAGAGATCTTTCAGGAAGCCATGAAGGAAAACGCTGAAGAGTGATCAGTTCAATCTACGTTTTCAGATGATTAGGGACTTATGCAATTTCGAAAGTTACGTTCTCTTTACTGTCTGTTCAGTATATGATACGTTCAAAGCGAAAATGTGTAAGTCCTAATACTTGCTGTTTGTTGTCTTGTGTAGTTGTCTGATTTGATGCATTAACTATTGACGTATGAAGTTTAACCGTTTCTCACATGGTATGAGCGATTACCAGTTAAAGATGGCATTTATAATGCCAACGTTGGTTCTGCTCATTCTGATGAATATCTTTCCTCTACTTTGGTCGCTGTTTTTAAGCTTTCATGACTACGATGCGTCAATGCCAAAAAGTCCAAGATTTATCGGAGCGGATAACTACATTGATATTCTCTCTGATCCGGACATGTGGGGTTATTTTCGGACGACCGCTTATTTTGTAGTTTTGGCTGTATCTGCTCAGTTCCTGATTGGATTCGGTCTTGCACTTCTCTTAAACCGTCACTTCATTGGTAAGGGCATCGTCACAACTTTACTACTCCTACCGATGATGTTGTCCCCTGTTGTAGTTGCTCTTTTTTGGCGATTCATCCTCGCTTCCGACGGTTCAGGATTGCTGAACTTTCTATTGAGTCCTATCCAATACATCCCAATCATCAGAGATGTTTTCAGTCCACCCATAGCATGGACGACCGATCCGAAGATTGCAATGTTAGCTGTCGTCATCGTGGATACGTGGATGTGGTCTCCTTTTATGATGTTAATCGCATTAGCTGGATTGAGTGCTATACCGAAATACCTATACGAGGCAGCGGATGTTGATAGAGCATCTGCATGGTTCAAATTCAGACGTATTACGTTACCATTGGTTTCCCCACTTCTGCTAATAGCGCTCCTATTCCGGACTATGGATGCTTTCAAGATGTTTGACATTGTCTATGTCCTAACACGCGAGGGGGGACCTGGTACCGTCACCGAAACCGTTTCAATGAATCTATATAGACTTGCATTTCGCCATTTTGATACCGGTAAAGCTTGTGCGTTGGCTTATATACTGCTTATCATTATCGTTGCACTGAGCAATATCTATGTAAAATACTTGAATAAAGTTAAGGGAGAGAATTAGTATAAAATGTTACGTTTTTTTAACGGGTTACTTACACTATTGAAAAGACCTATTATGGCGTCGCCTGCTGCTTTAAGAGATTCTTTTAAGTTTATATTTGCAGCTTTAAAGTCCGTTTATAGGACGTTCTTAGAGATGCTGCCAGTGATACTAACGATACTGATCTTTACGTTAATTGCGCTTGCTGTCATAATATACATTCTTCCGATAATTTGGATTCTGCTTACATCGCTGAAGGCTCCTGTAGACATTAACACAAAACTACCTAAATTCATATTTACAATTTCATTGGATAACTATCTGAAACTGCTGCCAAAAGGAGGCTTACCGTTTGCGACATATCTGTTCATTTTTCAGACGGTTTTTGGTCTGATTTTATTCACACTTTTCTCTGTTATTAAAAATCCTTTTACGAATCTCCTTTCAACGCGAAATCTTGGAATTATTTGGAACACTATTTTTGTAGTTACGTGCTTACTTAGCTTTTTCACTACAGAACCTACGCAGAGCAGGTTACAAGTTGATGTTAGGTATCAGTTTTTCTCTTTGATAATATGCTCAGTTGTTGCATATCTGTTGGTAAATCCTTGGAAGAATAACCCAATCACCTTGCATGAAACTACTGATAGGTTAGCAGTACACGATAGCAAGGGGAACTTGGTGTTTTTAATACCGGTTATATTGTCTACCATCGGTGTCATTATCTGTTTAGCAAATGAGGGGTCTAATTTCTTCTATCAGTTACTGAACAGTATCATTGTGGGTGGGGGTAGTACAATCCTTGCAGTGGGTTTAGGGACAATAGCAGCTTATGCCTTTTCACGTTTCAACATAGTGGGTAAGGAAGATCTCCTGTTTTTCATTCTCAGTACTCGGATGCTTCCCCCTGTAGTGGTTGTCATTCCGATCTATCTGATGTACATTTCGTTGAAGTTAATAGATACGCATTTCGGATTAATTCTACTTTATACGACATTCAATGTATCTTTTGCTGTATGGTTGATGAAGGGATTCATTGACGAGATACCGAGAGAATACGAAGATGCAGCTCTTGTTGATGGCTATACACGTTTCCAAACATTCATGAAAGTCGTTTTACCACAATCTGTGACAGGTATTGCTGCTACCGCTGTCTTCTGCTTAATTACTGCATGGAATGAGTTTGCATTTGCACTCGTTTTGACAGAAACTGGTGGCAGAGCGGTAACCGCGCCGCCATCCATAACAAGTGCGACCGGTTCTGCTGGTATGGATTGGGGTAAAATTGCTGCTTCAACCTTCATCTTTCTGTTACCTGTCGCTATATTTACGTTTTTGATGCGTAGTCACCTCCTACGTGGTGTTACTTTTGGTGCTGTCAAGAAGTAGTCTGTAAGGAGCATTCTTAGAATCATCACCATCACTTTTTTATGAACCATCGCCGATTTACCTTAAAAGTGCATCCATTCTGTTGTTAATATGGAGGTGCCAGATGACACAAAAGAGAAAAAACAAACAGAAGAACTTTCACGATGAAAGACGACAAATCATTATCCAGAGACATATACGGGAATTGGGTTTAAAATCAATAGAGGAATACAAAACGTGGTGCAGTGAGAATCACTTTAATAGTAGTTTTTCGTAGTTCCCTCCTACATTTTAAAAAATTCCATTAATTCAAAAGGTTACTATAGATTTGGTATAAATTGGAATGGTATTAGGCTATCCACTCAGAAACAGCGACTTATGTTTAAACAGTAGGCGTTTTAGTCTATCTGTTGTTGATGAACCTGACAGATATTTAGAAGAATTAAGCAGAGAAGATGTTGAAGGTACGCTGTTCTTACCCTATTGGATATATCTTTGGGAGTCTTCCATCGGTTTAGCAGAACATCTATCAGAAAACTGCACTATACTAACAGACAAACGTATTCTTGAGATAGGTTGTGGGTACGGACTTGCAGGAATCGTTGCTGCTAAAGTTGGTGCTATCGTTACATTTACAGATTTTGAACACGATGCACTACGATTTGCCAGACATAATTCGGAACAGAACGATGTATCTACTGGTACCTATGTTCAGATGGATTGGTCTGCTCCATGCTTTCAGATTGGATTTGATGTAATCCTCGGTGCTGATGTGATCTATGAGGAACAGAATTGGGATCCGATTATTGAACTATTGCAGAAACTTCTTGAACCTAAAGGAGAAGCGATCTTTTCTGAGCCGAAACGAAAAAATGCGGATGGTTTTTTTGAACGTATCCAGAAAAACGGATTCTCATTTAAAAGAACCACCCGCTCAATTTCATTGGAACAGCAAACATTAGAAATCAATATTTTTCAAGTTAAGCATGTAGAACGTTATCGTGAGTTTGATAAATGTAGCGCAAACTTTCCAGTTTTCGAAGATGTGCCACAAACTGAAAGTTTGTGCTACAATTCACGCCTCTCAAATACGAGAATTTGATTTATCAAACTCACATTAGAACGTTAAGATTATTGCCTTTCTTCTGTTTGTTTAGCAGGATGAATCTCATAGCATGTTCCCTTATAGCATATTATGACATGCTTCCCAACAGAAAGGTACTTTGCCAAATCCGGTTCTTTCTTAATCAGCTCAAAATAGGTTTTACTTGCGAATTCTACCTTTGTCGTCTTTGCCTCTTTCTTATGTGTACTGTCTACCCAGACTTTATCAAGTAGATAAAATGTCTTGTCCTTGACATGTTTGATTGCTGCTCCAGTTATTGCCAACTGTTCTGCTTTTTGCAATCTTTGCGTTTCTAAACTACTCACTACTTCGGCAGCTTTGCTCTCAGCATCCCGTAGTGCTGATAATTGACCTTTTCTATTGATTTCTGCATCTGTTTGCACTTTAGTAGCAGTCCGAGGTATCGGTTGGTTGCTTCTACCTCTACCACTTTGTCGTAATAGTAAACGTTCGCTCAACATTCTACCGTCAGAACCTTCTTCAGTAACAAGAAATGACGTATATGGCGTCATGATACCATATTTTTCACTGAGTCGTGTGATTTCCTCACTTAGCTCTTTGTTTTCGCCATTGAGTCGGATTTCGTCCACAAGATACGCAACCTTCCGTTGTGCCCACAATCTTGGCATAAATTGGTGATCAGACTGTTGTTTTGGGAACTCAGTTTTGTTAGAGAATTCATGGGTTTTTCCGTTTATGTCTCCACTCAAGACAAGATCGGTCTCTCCTTTCCCTACATACCTACCCAACACTGTGAGTTGAGATCCACGGAACAGATGGGGTAGTTTTTTGGGATAAAAATCCTTTAGCTTGATGTTCCGAATATCCAGATCTAAATTCACAAGGACGGGTTCACTTACTTTTGTATAGAACGATGAGATGGCAATTTCCAAGTCTTCTTCCGGTTTCACATATTGTCGTGTGCCACTGTTCTGTGCTGACATTTTGTCAAGTAGGTCTACGTTGACATCATAACCGACACCGAATACAAAGATACGAGATTTGTCGTTGTTTGCTGTGGACACGTTCTTAAGGATATCAGGTGTATCCGTTACACCGACAGTTGCTTCTCCGTCCGTTAGGAACACGATAATGCGCGGACGTTTGGGGTCCGGTTTATCTTCTAAAGCAGCTTGAAGCGCGCCGTTGATATTTGTGCCACCATTCGCAACTATACCTTCAACAAAAGCGAGTGCATCTTCACGATTCTTCTGCACCGAGTCCAAACCTTTTGAAAACGGCTCAACATCTGTATTGAAGGTGATTAAGTTGAAGCGGTCACCATCATTCAGGTTTTTGATACAGAAACGTAGTGCTTTCTTCGCCTGTTCAATCTTCTCGCCTTTCATACTACCGGAACGGTCAAGTATAAAGATGAAATCTTTCTCAACGATCTCTTTCTTATTGATAGTGAACTTCGGGGAGATGAGTAGCATAAAGTAACCATCTTCGTCCACATCCTCACGATGTGTGATAATGTCAATCCCGAAATCCTTGTCTGATAGTGAATAGTAACAAGCGAAATCTCTTAGAACCTGAACGTTTGAACCTTCATAACTGACATTCGCATGATTGTCATCTTTACGATTGACTGCGACTTCATGTGATGGCGAGTAGATCGTCTTTAGACCGTGTTTACTCTTTATATCAATTGAGACAGCAAGACTACCTGTCGGTTGTTCTGTGAACTGGTCGGTTCGAAGCGGATAGGTATATCTTGCCAGACCGGAGTCAGTCTTGATGACTTGTGAGTATTCCAGTTGAATCCGTCTTTCACCTCTTGGTGGAATTGGAAACACGCGTGCTTTGAATGCACGCGTTCCAACATACTCCAATAGTGCGGGGTCTTGCATAGAACGCACAATACCTTCGTAAATGCTTCTTGCTCTATCTTTTGCAAGCAGTTCTGCCTTAACCGGTTTGCCGTTAATATAGAGGACAAAGTCTGAAACTGCCACTTCATCCGCAAGGGGAAAGATATAGGTTCCTTCCAGTTGTTGGTTGTTTGGATTTGCAAACACTTGGTCGATTTTCGTCGTTGCAAGTTGGTTATCAATCGTTACATTTACGTGATGTTTCTCAATTTTGATGTTCTGAAGTTGTGTATTTCGGGGTGCGTTAGTAAAGATGATCCCCTGTGCATACACAGCCTGTGCATACAAAAATTGTACAACTCCTGTTAGGAGTAGGATAAACAGCATAACAGAAAAATTCCGTATCCTCATGGTAACCTCCGTCAGTATGTGATATGATGGATGCATGTATGGTATTCTACTTATTCTCACCTGTGATTTTCAAACTGTCTTTCTCAATAATAGCAATATAACTCGATCTATTAGCCTTTACCCACTTTCCAATTTCTTTATCCCAATACCCAAAAGGTCCAGTCAAAATGGCGTAGTCTTCACTTTCTTCTTCCCGTTTCTGTTTTTTTCCTTTTGCCCCAAATGCCTTTAGTAAAGCAGGTATCGCTTCAGCTTGTTTTGGATCAAATTCTTTTTGTATCCAATTTGTGTAGGTAACGGGTTCACCATTTTCCCATTCCCATTTCCCTTCTTCCTTTTCATCCGTCAAACCAATCGTATAGGGTGCGTTTCCAAAAGCGGATTCAATCCATATCTGTTCTGCTTCACTGGTAATCGTCACAAGATATGCATCCGCATCGGCGGCTTGTTTTTGTGCATCTTCCCAATCCTTACAATGAATCCATTTGTATACGTGTCCGTTTGAAGGATTCATTAACCACTTAGCGGGATAATCTGGAATGTAGACGGGTCGATATTGTTCCTCTTCCTCCTGTTTTTCTGGGACAGGTTTTGTCATATCGTTAGTATTTCCATCCAACCTTAAGACTATGTTATCTACCTGTGTTTTTTCATCAAGAAAGAAAGGTTCAGCATAAGCCGTTAGTCCATTATGCTTAAGGTTTATAGTACATATTCCAGGTTGAGATACCCAATGATGGAAGTTTCCATCTGCATTTGTAGATAATGTCCGTATTCTGTTTGATGCATAATAATCTTTATTCCCCACCCTAAGCCAATTAAAGTCTATTTTAACCGATGTCTTTGCAAGAGGAGAACCGTCTTTGTATAGTATTCTTCCCTTTATCATGAGGCGTTTAGCCATAGTTATGATAACGTTCTTTATTTCTGCTCTTGGTTCTATAGAGAATGTTACTTGACCAAGGTGTTTAAACTGTTTAAAACCAGAGAAATGTGGATAGAACTTCATATTTCCGAACTGCACAGCTTTAATCTGTGATGGACTTGATACAAACACACCGTCGTGTTCTTCTTGCTTTTTCTGAACTCTTAATTGTACCAATCCTGGCATTATATCAGAAAAGGAGAACCGACCCTCTAAATCTGTCTGGGTGATCAGATTATCCTGCAGATCCATCGCACCACCACCCTGTTCCTGATTAACTTCGACCTTTGAGAGATGAATCTGTACATCAGGTATAGGTCTTCCATCAGCCGTAACGATCAGACCTGATAGTTTTGATACGGGGTCTTCTGCAAAAACATACTGTGTGATGGTTAACGTGAAGACTGTTAACAATATTTTGAAAACAAAGTGTTGATTTATGGTATTGGGTTTAATCATGGTTTTCTCACAAGTATTCCTTCAGTCTGACCTACAGCATGGTCTTTACTTTACTCTTTTTTCTTGCGTAGTGTTAATACTCTCTTTTTCAATGATTGCATGTTTGACAAACTTTCGTATAGGATTGTTCATTGCAATTGCTATCCATCTTTTAGTTGAGAAATCCATAGCAAATGCTGCTCTATTTTGATGGACAGAAATGTAATTTGGCTTACCTGTTAACCAGTTTGTATAGTTAAGCGGTTGTCCATCAGCCCACTTCCATGTTTGTTCATTCTCAGGTAAACTAAGACCGATCCAGTAGAATCTTTTCGTGGAAAAAGCGGCTTCCAGCCATTTCTGTTCTGCTTCATCATTTATAGCCACCAGATATGCTTTTTCCGATTTTGCTTTTACAATTGCATCCTCATAGTTCTCACACTTTACTGTTTTGTATGCATGCCCATTTGTGGGATTCACAATCCAAACCGCTTCACGTGCCTTTTCCCTTTCGGTTCGTTTCGCTTGGATTTTATCAAGATCACTAAGTACAAACTCAAGATTATTTATCTTATCACCATCATGTAGATAAAACCATCCGTTCCTTGCTGTGGCTCCCTTTACTTTCACTTCTACTAAATATTCAGGAACTTTATCAGTAATATAAGTAACAAAATAGCCTTCTGAATCAGTCTTAGAACCACCGCCTGACATGCCAGAGCTACGACTGGTACTAAGCGAATAGATTGGATTGTTACCCTTTCTATGGTGTACAAAGAGCTCAAAGTCCGAATTAACAAGTGGTTCTCCATTTGGCAAAAGAATCCTTCCTCTTATCCGCATACGGGGTTTTTTCACAGTGACTATCACATTTTGGATCTGTTTCCCCTCTTCAATGCCGAAAGTGATTTTGCCGTGCCATGTGGGAAAGTTAGGCAGAAATGCAGTGGAATAGAAGGTTAAATCGTCAATTTGAATAGACACGATCTCGTATTCTGAACCGTGATCAGGAAACATCACCAATCGCGATGCGCCTGTGCCTATATTTGTAATAGAGAAGAAACCTTTATCATCAGTTGTCGCTTTAGACCAGGATAGAATAGGTTTTCGTTGTCCCGTTTCACGTCCCCGTTTGATAACAACTGGCTTGATAGCAAGCTGCAACAGTGAAACTGGTTGTCCATGTGTATCCACAACATGACCCGATAGCGTTGCTGTGTTTTGCTGGGAAACACATGGGGTAGAGATTGCAATAAGGGTTAAGAATAAACCGATAAAGGAAATGGAAAAGTGTTTTAGCGAAAATGGATATAGCATAAATTTATAAACTCACGTTAATTTAACTTTTCAAGGCAGTGTCCATGTCTTTCAGACGACGTGCTTTGCGAACATTGCTGAAGAGTTCTCTCTTCTGGTCTACATCTTGGGAATTGCCGGACTCAAGCTGTGGCAGGATTCCTTTGAGAGTGCGTTGAACAGCTCCTAAACTACTCTCCTTTACCCAGACACTTTCTCTGAGTACTTCTGCAAAGTGTGCTACTGAAGTTGCGAATTGAAAGTTAGCTGAAGCATCCTCAAAGTTTTTTTTGAGATCATCGACGTTTATTCTGTTTTTTACTTCAGTCACTTCTGCAGTATCTGGGTCTTCATGCCGGATAAAGACGGTTGCGAGTTTACCTTTGTCAACATCCTTGTGCAGTTTGATTTCATAGAGTGCGGTGACGCTGTGTCCGGATCCGATCTCCCCTGCATCTGCTTCGTCGTTGCGGAAATCCTCATGCTTCATCTGACGGTTTTCATAACCTATTAGTCTGAATCTACTGACAATATCTTCATTAAACTTGACCTGTATTTTGGCATCTTTTGCGATAACCTGCAATGTTCCTGTCAGGTTTTCAACGAAGATACGTTTTGCTTCCTTTAACCTGTCAACGTAAGCGTAATTGCCATTTCCTTTTTTCGCAAGCGCCTCCATAAGCACATCGTTGTAATTCCCCATACCAAATCCGACCGTCGTCAGGTAGACGCCTTCGTCAACATAATCTCGGATCTCTTTCAGTAGGAGTTCTGGGGATGTTACACCTTCATTTGCAACACCATCTGAACAGAGAATTACGCGATTGATACAATCTTGTTGCAGATTTCTGCTTGCAAGTTCATAGCCTTTTCGTATACCATCTTCAGCATTTGTTACACCTTCAGGACGCAAGGATTCAATTTTATCCAAGATATGTTGCTTATTAATAACACTTGTATGGGGTAGTACAACGCGGGCATTTGTTCCGTAGACAACAATCCCTATCTTGTCATTAGGTCCGAGTTGGTCTACGAGAAGCCTTAATGCCCTCTTCACCAATCCGAGTCGATTTTCCATTTGCATTGAGCCGGAGACATCTATGACAAAGGTTAGGACAGCGTCTTTTCGATCTGAATCTGGTATCACTTGTCCCTGAATACCGATTTTTAGCAATTTAAGACGTTTACCTTTTCCAAATTTTGAGGGTGCCCCTTCAAGGTGGACAGCGAAAGCTGCATCGGTTGGTGTCGTATAGGTGTAATCAAATGCGTTGATAAACTCTTCAACCCGAATTGCTTCAGGCGGCGGAAGATGACCGTCATCAAGATAACGTCGAAGGATAGAATAGGAGGCGGAATCTGTATCCATCGCAAAGGTTGACAGATTATCATCTTCTGTGTCAAAAAATGGATTCGTCCCATGCCCTTTATGGAACACATCACGGTATGCCGCACCATTAGGAGGGGTTACGCCAAAATTTACACCGAGATGAACAGGTGCAGAAACTGATAACGTCTCCACTTGCTGTCTTACTGTCCCTCTCTGCCTTAGCGTTATTTCAGGTTCTGAAACGTCATTCAAAGTAGGTGCTCTTTCAACCAGCCGACTAAGACGAGTTGGTTCAGCAGTCCTGTTTAGAGATTCTAAATTAGAAAACAACAACTGAGCTCCATCTTCATCTGCAGTAATAACCTCTTTTATAGGATATGAACAGACGAAATCCTTCTCTAACTGGACATCACTTTCTTTGTAAGTCAGTCGCGCATGATTCTCTTGATCCTTCAGAATCTGTGCATCGTGTGAAGTACATTCAATCGTTTCAACGTCGTAAAAACCATCTATTGATACTGATACTTCAAATTGCTTGACGGGTTGGTGGTTGTGAATGTTATGCGTAAATACATACTTTTCGTCAATTACCTCAACTTCTTCAGTATAAAGTATTTGCATACGACATTCGCCACCACTAGGAATATGCAATACTTTGGTTTGTAAAATAGAAGTGTCAATTGAATCAAAGTCATGTTCGTTTGTTTCATCGGTAGCGTTGAGTAGTAAGGATTTTAATTTTTTCGGAATTGCCAACTTTAAAGGCACAGCCTTTCTGTTAATCTGAATTTCAAAACCCCTTGAATCTGAACAATCTGGAGCGGGAATCACAAATACCCCTTCAACTGCAGAGGTATTAGGATTAGAAAAAACAATCTCAACTTCTGTTCTTGCTACTCCGTTTTCTATGAATACATTTAGTAGATAGTGTTCTATGATAAGTTTTTTTCTCTGTCGGTTTTCATCTGAACGAAAGGCAAAGAATGTTTGTGCCAATGAATTGAAATCTAATTGTTTCATCAGAAATCTCCTATATTCTTATTTTTTTGTCGGGTATTGGTAATTTTGTCTACGCTAATGATACAGTAGAATTGTCTGGAAAGAATCCCAGCAATATGTCTCAGATACACCATGGAAAGCAGAAGGTGTACTAAAACTACAGACTTATATTAAGACGTCTTTATTTTGAAAAAGTTTAAATGGTTATACAGATTGTCTTTTCTTCAGTCCCGTATGAAGTTAAAGAAAATATTTGGGTAATTTGGCGAGGTTAGG
>CAZURU010000114.1:0-13266 GCA_964623585.1 uncultured bacterium | reverse complement strand
TTATCAGACTTTACAAACATTTTAAACTATCCCTCATCTACTTATTACCTAAAATATGACTTTTCAAAGACACTGCCAACAATATATAGAAAGCATAAATCAAACCCGATCCAACCAAGACGCAACCCCCGAACTTTCTTTGCTGCCAGACCTACGAACATTTCTACAAAATATCGCCGCCGAATATTTTGACCAAACCGAAATAATACTCACACTGGAACCGAGAAACATAAACCAGATCGGACGACCAGACATCATCGCACGTGAAGGACTATTATTAACACTTGGTTATATTGAAGCAGAAAAATACGGCACTGAACTCAATAATCTTACAGGACATGCAGCAGAACAGAATGAACGTTTTAAGGAGAATCTTGATAACTTTGTTCTCACCAATTTCGTTGATTTTCAGCTGTGGCGAGATGGTCAACTGTGTGCAACTGCACAAATTGGTAACGAAAACGACAATTTAGAAAGGTTATTAAAAGGATTTCTGAACCCAGGACCTGTCCATATCTCCTCACCCGAGGCACTTGCAAAATACCTTGCAAGACGGACACGCGAACTACAAACACAAATTGCAACCACCCTCTCCGACAAAGAGGGTGAGACCTACTGCATGTTCACGGCGTTCAAGGAGACGTTGCTCGCGACACTCACCCCCGACGATTTCGCTGATATGTATGCACAAACCCTCACGTATGGATTATTCGCTGCACGCTGCACGCTCCCGAATGCAACAAATTTTACACGACATACTGCAGTCGGTGCATTACCGAAATCGAACCCATTTCTTATCCAACTCTTTTATCACGTCGCCTCACCGACATTGGAAACGAATGTTACCTATATCCTGGATGACATTGCAACGCTCCTCCAAAATGTCTCAACTGAAATGCTCCGCACAGCTTTCTCTGCAAATAATCACCTTGAAGACCCGGTTATCCATTTCTACGAAACATTTCTTAAAGAATATAATTCAGAACTCCGTTTTGATCGTGGCGTTTTTTATACGCCGCCACAGGTTATCTCCTATATTGTTCGCTCAGTAGATTCCCTGCTCAAAACAGAACTCAATAGACCCGATGGACTTGCAGATGACAATACGTTGATCCTTGATCCTGCTACAGGTACAGGTGGATTCCTACTGTCCGTGCTTGACCATATCCGAGAATACGTTACAACGAATTACGGTACGGGAGATTGGAATCGATACATCAATGGACAAATTGTCAAACGGATTTTCGGATTTGAACTACTTGTCGCACCGTATACGATTGCACATCTGAAGTTAAGCCTATATCTGAAAGCACAAGGATGGCGCGATGATAAACGTCTCGGTATCTATCTCACCAACGCTTTGGAACAACCGGACGAAATGCAGTCTCCCTTACCCTTTGCTACGTTTATCTCTGAGGAAGCGAACGCGGCACTCGCTGTAAAACGGGACAAACCCATCCTCGTTATTCTCGGCAACCCGCCTTATCAACGCAAGTCTGCAAATCCGAGTCGTGTGGGTAAGAATTTAACCTTTATCGGTGAACTCATTGAGGACTATAAGCAGATAGATGGAGAACAACTCGGTGATAAGAACTTAAAAGCACTTCAGGCGGATTATGTGAAGTTTATCCGATGGGCACAGTGGCGAATTGATAGAAACGAGGAAGGAATTCTCGGTTATATTGTGAATAATAGTTTTCTTGATGGTCCGATGTTTCGTGGAATGCGGCAGAGTTTATTGGATAGTTTTAACGCTATCTATCTGCTTAATTTGCACGGTAGCAGCAGAAGAACGGAAGCGGTGCCAGAGGGAGAAAAAAATGAAAACGTCTTTGACATTTCACAAGGAGTCTCTATTCTGTTATGCGTCAAAGAACGTGAAAATCCTACCCCAGCAGAGGTCTATTATGTTGATATGTGGGGTGATAGAATAGAAAAATATAGCAAACTTTTGGTGAGCGATGTTCAGTCAATGGAATGGTGTGCGCTACAACCGTCATCACCCTACTATCTATTTGTCCCGCAAGAAACAAACTACGGAACAGAATACGAACTGGGTTGGAAAATAACTGATATTTTCAATATTGGTTCAGTTGGGATTGCAACAGGGCGAGATAGATTTACAATTCAATGGACAGCCGAAGATGTATACGAAATTGTAGACGATTTTGTTCTACTTTCTGTAGACGAAGCACGGGAGCGGTATGGATTGCCAAGAGACACTCGAGATTGGCAAGTTCACCGTGCACAGGATGATCTCCGTAATTATTCCGATGCCGAACGGCGTACAGTACCAATTTACTACCGCCCTTTTGACACACGTTGGACATACTATACCGGACGATCACGCGGATTTCACTGTAATCCTCGTGACGCAATTATGTCTCATCTACTCACAGAAAATCTTGCCCTTTGCGTTGGACGCATTGTAACAGGTCCGAAATGGCAACACGCGTTGGTAACTGATGAGATCACAGAAAAGTGCTATATTTCGAATAGAGGCAGTGAATCTGGATATGTTTTTCCACTCTATCTATATCCCTATTCAGAGGGATTATTAGTTACAACAGAACCTGAACTCAATTTCAAACCTGCATTTCTTACTGCAATTTCAGATGCGTTGGGATTACCACAGGTTGCACCGTTTGGACTTCCCGAAAACGTTACACCAGAGGAGATTCTCGCTTATATCTATGCTGAGCTTTATAGTCCCACCTACCGCGAACGGTATTATGAATTTCTAAAATACGATTTTCCGCGTATCCCTTTGCCGCAGGATATTAATTACTTCCGTAAACTCGCAGCATTAGGGCAGGAATTGATTAATTGGCATCTGCTAAAGGATGTGCAAATTCCCATTCGTCATCGCTTTGAAGGTGAAGGGGATAGTGTTGTCTCAAAACCTCGCTATCAAGACGGTAAGGTTTGGATTAATGCCACGCAGCATTTCACGGATGTTCCTACAGAGGTATGGGAATATGAAATCGGTGCATATCAGGTGTGTGAAAAGTGGCTAAAAGATCGGAAGAACAAAGAGATAAGTCATGATGATATTAAGCAGTATCGTTCCATTTTGGTTGCTATTGCGGAGACGTTACGGGTTGTGAGGGAGATTGATGGGGTGCTTGAGTTTAATGCTGCATAGGTGTAATCTTGAAATCCTGAAAATCCTGGTTCAGACAAGCGTTCGGAAAAACCTTACACACCCTGTTTAAATATATTGATACTTTTTCAATCTTCTGTTAGAATATGTATCATATTGATCCCATTCGTCAGATTTACGAAAACCATAATAGTTTTAAGGAGTCCGTTTTGCTAATATGTCTGTTTAATTCCAATCTTCTTTCTTCTACTGCTACATTTCTACAGAGACAAGTTCTAACATCACGACTAATTCTTGCTATTGCTATATTTACACTGTCTGTTTTCTCAGTAAACAAAGCTGAAGCGAGACCTGAATTCGCCGCAGAATTAGATAAAGACTGCACTTTTTGCCACATTGACCCCGCTGGCGGAGGACCCAGAAATCGCATTGGTGAGGTATTTGAGGAAAACTATTTTGAATTCCCTGAAGATTTTGATCCTGATGCAGTTACTGATGAGGTAAAAGATACCGTCAAGCAGCTGACAACATCGTTAGAACTGCAGACTGCATTCATCAATACCATGCATCCTGACACAAGTGAAGGTACGGTAGCAAACTGTAACGCATGTCATACATCGGTAGATAGATTCCTGTTGATGCAGGCAGAAGCGACATTCAACGCACAAGCCTCTGAACGAATCCGACTTACATATTCAAACAACTTAGGTACTACACTGAACGCTTTCGCAACTGTAGACGCAATTCCGAAACATCTCTATTTCAAAGTAGGACAATTCCGTTTACCCTATGGTATAAAGCAGAAAGATCATAATATCCTTGTCAGAGAAGGCTACAATCTGGGGTCAAATAAACGGGATGTAGGGATAGAACTTGGTGGAAGCGCAGGGAGAGTGTTTTACAATGCAGCATTCTTTAACACCGATAATGCAAAGGCACAAGGACTACTCGGTACAGTTGGAGGACAACTCGGCCCTGTACGCGCAGGCGTTTCCTGTATCTATGAAAAACCAGGGGATGATTGGGAACGACTTATCAGCACATTTATTACTGCATCTTACAAAGGCATAAGTATAGAAGGGGAATTCAACTTTAAAGACGCATCTAAAGACGAGTCCAGAAGAAACGACACTCGGAGAATGCCCTCTACTATATCAGATGCTAATGATAGACAGTCATCTATTGACCACGAATCAGATTTAGATTTTGCTGAAATTGATTCTAAAGGTTATTATGTAGGGGTAAAATATCGCATTATACCCCAATTGACGGTTACTGGTAGATACGGACTCTTCGATCCCGATAGAACTGTCTTAGGTGATGCAAGTAGACGTATCACACTCATCACACAATATAACTTTATGGAAAATGGCGCAATCTCCTTGTTCTATTGGGCAAATTTACCGAATACAGACCGAAAACCCGATGATGAAATCAACGACAAGGGTATGTTAAGACAACTCAAAGGATATAATCAGTTTATTGTCATGTCACGATTTTGGTTTTAGAAATTGTATGTGTCTATTTTTACACATGCTTACACGGATTTGAATTCCTGCCAACAAATATACATGCTGTGATAACGGGTAGGTTTAATGCACAAAAGTTATCCTGAATGTATCTATAGAGTAACGTGAGTTTGATAATTAAATACAATTCGTTGTAGGTCGGGTAGAGGAACGCAATTAAAATACGAACTGGCGACATGTATTGCTCTATAACGGGTCAAGATGTTGGGTTTCGTGCCTCTATCCAACCTACGTAAATTATTTGTTCTGACTTATCAAACTTACGTTATAGAGTAGACTAACCAACCCCAATCTACTCAGATTACCAGTTAATATTCTATAAAAGCAATTTGGCACGGAAATTGCTCATTAATGCTTTTATAAAGTGTAATGTTTTAAAAGTGTAATTACTTTAGGAGACCAAAAAATGACAAACTTAAGAAAAATTTTCTTTATAGAATCCAATAAGTTATTAATAGGTATTGTTGCAGGACTTTCATTACTTGTCCTAATTATCGGTTCGCTTTATATTCATAGTCTCATATCAGGAGAAAAGACTCGTGTTACTGTAAAATCCTTTGAACCAAAAGGTGAAAAGGTGCCGCTATGGGTGGATTTTACGATAGTATTTTCTGAACCCATAGTTGATAATTCTGTAATTAACACAGAATTACCTAAACGTGCAATCCAATTTACACCCACTGTCAAAGGTGTCGCACGTTGGATAACCACTGATACTATCCGCTTTTTCTTAGATTCCCCACTGTCACCCTCTGCAAATTATACCGTTGAACTTGCTCCTAAATTACACCAAAGTACCCTCGGGTTTGTTATCACAGGTGACAGAAAATTCACATTCTCAACGGAAACCTTTAATGTGCAGAGTAAAAACCTGGAATTTAAGTATACAAAAACAGACGCAAAGGCAGTCGGAAAACTCACATTCAACTATCCAGTCAATATTGCTGATTTGCGCGCAAATATGTCAGCACGACTCCAAGAAGATTTAGATATACCATTTACGCTCAATCCTCAAAATGGAATCGCAAGAGAGATACAAATAGAAACTGAAAAGATTCCACGACTCATCGGAGACCAAAACCTTAAGTTCAAAATAGAGAAAGGGTTCAAACCCACAGGGGGACAGATCGGATTGAAGAATCCTTATGTGAGAACACTGACCTTAACAGGACGTGAAACTCTCGGTGTAACTTATGCAAATGTTCAGGAAGGATCAGGAAGACCCTATTTCGCTGTCCGTTTTAGTTCACGAATACCAACTGATACAGTAGAACCTTATATTCAGATAACTCCTAATATTGAAACACAGGTTATTACACGTTACGGACAGGTCGAAATACACGGTAGTTTTGAACGACGGAACAAATATGAGCTCACCATTCAGGACGGTTTGACTGCTATAGATGGTTCAGTTCTAAAGAAACCTTATACTGCACGGCTGACAATTCCAGATGTACCACCTCAGATACGGTTTGTCGGAAGTGGCTTCTTTCTCACCAAAAACCAGAATATGAACCTCGGTTTAGCAACAATAAACGTCAATAAGGTCTCACTTCAGATTGAAAAGATTTTCGGCAATAATCTCGTTTATGCGGCTAAACAGAACAACTGGAGCAAATGGACATATAATTTAGGTAAGCAAATTCACTCTGAAACCCTAAACATTTCCTCTAAATTAAACGATGAAGTCCAGAATTATATTAACCTGGAACAGTATTTAAATGATAAACATATCGGTATTTTCAAAGTTTTTGCACGAGACACAAATAGCCACCGAGCCCAGGCGACACAATGGGTGATGCTAACAGACCTTGGTATTGTTGCTAAACATACAGGAGATGATTTATGGGTATGGATCAATTCGCTGGCAACCACAAGACCTATCGCAAAAGCAAACGTTAGGTTGGTAAGCGATAACAATCAAACACTACTATCTGGACAAACGAATTGGGAAGGTTTCATTAAGTTCACTTCCGTTGCACAGAAAACAGAAGGATTTACACCTTTTATGTTGATAGTGGAGAAAGGCAAAGACCTCTCCCTTGTTCAATTAAACCGGCATCAACTCTCCACGGGGGACTTCAATGTTGGCGGTTCTCCCTACTTGGATTCAGGATATGACGCATTCCTTTATACAAGCAGAGGTGTGTACCGTCCTGGAGAAAAAGTTGATCTTGCAGCGGTCGTTCGGGGTAAACAGAACATTACACCACCTACATTACCCGTAAATATTGATATTTTAGCACCAGATGGCAGAATAATAAATGAATTTCGTAAAACGACAGACAGACACGGGGGGTGCGAGATAACAGTACCACTAACTGCGTATGCTCAAACCGGGAATTACATTGCTAAGATGAGTGTTGCTGGCAAAGAAATTGGTCGGAGAGGTTTTCAGGTTGAAGAATTCATGCCCGACCGAATGAAAGTAAACATCGCAACAAATAAAAACGTGTATGACTTAGCGGAAGAGGTCAGCATGGATGTCTCCGCTGTTAATCTGTTCGGTCCACCCGCAGCGAACCGTAAAGTTACCGCATCTTATGTACTTGAATCTGCCCCTTATCTACCAACGGAAAGATGGAATTCATTTAATTTTTCCAGTTCTATCCCCTATGAAAAACAACGTATCACATTGGGAGACTCAAAGACGGATGCTGAAGGTATGGCACAGTATAACTTCAAGTTACCTGAGAGAGTCAAATCTCCATCTCAGTTAAGTGGTCTATTAACTGCATCTGTGAGCGAACCGGGTGGCAGAGCTGTTTCTGCTTCATATCGTGTCACTATTCATCCCTATTCACACTATGTTGGCATCAGGCAATCAAGCACGAGAGAAGTCAAACCTAATGAAAATGTGAAGATAGAATATATCTCACTGGATAAAACTGGTAGTATTGCTTCAGAACGTGCTCTAAAACTCACAGTTCACAAAGTGCATTGGAATTCTATCCTGCGTCGAAACGCAAACGGACAATATGACTATGTGTCAGATAAGCAATTAACGAAATTAGAAACACATCAGGTTATGACAACAGCTGAAATCGGCACTTTCACATATACGCCTACTGAATATGGTGAATACCGCATCCATTTAGAAGATGTAGAATCTGGCGCGAAGACTGAACTCAAAATAGAGACTTACGGGTGGGGCAACGTCCCAGTGTCTATGGAAAATCCAACACTGCTTGAAATGACATTAGATAAAGAGGCTTATCAACCCAGTGAAACAGCCAAAGTAAACATCAAAGCACCTTTCGCTGGTAAACTCCTATTGACAATTGAGCGAGAAAAGATCATCAGCTACCGCACCGTTAGACTCACCGGCAACACTGCAACTCTGGATATTCCTGTTAAATCAAGTTATAGACCAAACGTATTCATTGCCGGCACGCTCATCCGTTCAACGAAGTCACTAAAAGAACATTCACCAGCACGTGCTTTCGGCGTAGTCCCTCTAAAGTTAGATACTGAATCCAATCGATTCAGTGTAGAAATAGATGCACCTGAAGAGATACGACCAAATACAGATCTAACCGTCAATTTTCAGGTGAACGGGACACATAGTCCATACTCCCATGTTACAATCGCCGCCGTTGATGAAGGCATACTCCAGTTAACCAATTTCAGTGTGCCTGATCCGCACAGTTATTTTTATCGTCAACGCGGACTGAAAACAGCAGCGTATGATCTCTATTCAGCTATCTTACCCGAACTTGAAGCAGTACGCGGAGACTCCAGCACGGGTGGTGACGGCTCTGAGAGTTTAGATGGACGGTCAAAACGACTTAACGCATCAAGCGTCATGCGAGTAAAACCTGTTTCACTCTGGTCAGGAATAATAAAGACTGACCGATACGGAAACGGGACAGCGAACTTCCATATTCCACAATTTAACGGCACATTGCGATTGATGGCTGTCGCATTCTCAAATACAAACTTCGGCTCCGCAGAGAAATTCACGAAAGTCGTGGAACCAATCGTACTAACACCGACATTTCCACGATTCCTATCAGGCGGTGACCACATACAATTCCCTGTCAGCGTTCACAACGGAACAGATACGGATGGAAAATTTCAGGTAGAGATACAAGCAATCGGTGATGTCCAATTCATATCTTCCGATATAGCAGACGAAGATCAAAATCTGGAAAGGCAGATTAAGGATAATATCTTGAGAAAAGAGGTACAGATTTCTAAAGGGAAAGAAGCACAACTGTCGTTCGAATTGCTTGCACTTGACTCAATAGGTAAAGCATCCTTTCAAGTGACTGCTTCAGGGAACAATGAAAGGACACAGATGTCTGTAGAACTACCGCTTCGTTCTGCTGCACCACCCATCACTGAGACAGGAAACGGTTTGATTACTGCAGAAAAACCCGCTGAAATTATTTACCCTTCAAACCTAATACCGAATTCCTCTGACTTTACGCTGACGGTGTCTCCTTTTCCCGCCATCGGATTCGCTGGTGGACTACGTTATCTGATTAAATATCCTTATGGATGCCTTGAACAGACAACAAGTAAGGTTTTTCCACTCCTCTATTTTAGCGATATAGCAAAGACTGTTGATCCTGAACTTGCATTAGACGAAAATGTTGATCACTTCCTAACACAGGGAATCGCAAAACTTGAGGGTATGCTCACATCTCAAAATCATTTCTCATATTGGCCAGGGGGGCATTACATCAACCACTGGAGCAGTGTCTATGCTTCTCACTTTCTGATTGAAGCACGAAAAGCCGGATACGAAATCTCTGATCGTGTCTACGATGCGCTGATTGATGGACTAAAGCAACAGGCAAAAGAAATTTCTGGCACATTTAAGCAAGTTAATAATACCAACAGATTCATAGCACAACGGGCAGTATATGCTTGTTATGTCTTAGCCGCAGCTGGACATCCAGAAAAAGGTGTCATGCATTACATAAAGAATAACCTACTCAGTGGACTTTCAGAATATAGTCAGTTCCAATTGGCTGGTGCTTTTGCGCTGAGTGGTGAATTGGAAACCGCACTTTCTATGTTACCTGCTTCTGTCTCTGTCCAGACTAACGGAAGTCGGGATACCGGCAGAAACTTCGATTCACCAGTACGAGCCCAGGCGATTATGCTTGATGTGTTGTCAGAAATAAACGAAAATCACCCATCTATTCCAAGGCTTGTTAGTAATCTCAGTAATGCCGCTTCTAAAAGAAATAGATGGGGGACGACACAAGAGAACGCCTATGCATTCCTCGCACTCGGGAAAATCATGAAGAAGCAAATGGATGGAGAATACATCGGAAATGTTACACTAAATGGTGAACATCTTGCTGAGTTCGATTCTACTACTCCATCGTTTCGTCTAGATGATGCCGATTGGGACGGTGCACACGTCAAGATCGCCATTGAAGGGACAGGGAACTGCTACTACTATTGGTCAGCATTCGGCATAAAACGGGACTCACATATTGAAGAGTATGATCGCGATATAGAAGTCCGTCGACGTTATCTCAATCAAGAAGGAATTCCTTATGAAAACGAATTCCAGCACGGCGACATGATAATAGCTGAAGTTACAGTCAAAGCACTGACATCAAACCTTGAGAATGTCGTAGTCGTTGACATGCTTCCCGCCGGTTTCGAAATTGAAAATGCAAGGTTAGCATCACGCGCAGGAATACCCTGGTTAAAACAACAAGACTTCAATCCCGACTATGTAGACATTCGGGACGATAGGTTGATATTCTTCGGTACATTCCCACGACAAAGACAACGCAAATTTCACTACGCACTTAGAGCAGTAACACGCGGAAACTTTACCCTACCACCCGTTACTGCGGAAGCTATGTATGACCCAGTGAAGTCATCTGTTGCAGGTAGTGGGAATATAAGAGTCGGAGAGTAGTGCTTAGTCAACAGACTTTTGTAGGTCGCGATTCGGAGATCGATCCTACGGAATCTGTTTATTGTAGGAGGGACCTCCGATTCCCGACATTTTAGTGTCATCAAAGAACACTTGCTAAGCAGTAGTCTGAAAAAAGTAAAGGAATTTTTTCTATGCCCAAGCTCATAGGCAATATGCGGAAGATATGGAGGGTTTATTCCCCTTCCCTCCATCCCTTCACCCAACATCCTAACCATGAAACTGATTAAACCCCTCACACACTCTTTGAGAAAACTCCAAAACACAAGAATCGTTAGATTCTTGTTGAGAAGATGGTATATCGCCGTAATACCTATAACACCTGTACTGTTATTTCTAATTGCCAATTGGTGTTTCCCACTTCCGTCAGAAAAACTGCAACCTTCACCTTCAACAGTTATACTTGATAGAAACGGTGAGTGGCTGCGTGCCTTCACATCACCTGACGAAATGTGGAGATTTCCCGAAACTTCTCTTGATGAAATATCACCACGATTTCAAACAGCTATGCTAACGTATGAGGACAAATACTTTTACCAGCATTGGGGTGTCAATCCAGTTTCACTTTTCAATGCTACCATTGACAATATCAGATCGGGTAAAGTCGTGCGCGGCGGTTCAACTATCACCATGCAATTAGCAAGACTCATGGAACCGAAAGAACGCACGATACCGAATAAAGCCATAGAGATGTTCCGGGCACTTCAACTTGAATTGACATTCAAAAAAAATGAAATACTGACCCACTACTTTAATATGTTACCATACGGCGGGAACATTGTCGGTTCAGGTGCAGCTGCACGACTTTATTTCAACAAACCGCAAAGCGCACTCAGCCTGGGAGAAGCAGCACTATTAGCAGCAATTCCCAACTCACCTGAATATCTACGTCCTGATCGCTATCCTGACAGTGCCAGAAAAGCAAGAGAGAAAGTACTATACCGTATGCAGGATGCAGGAAAAATATCAGAGCAACGACTTCAAGAAGCACTAAAAGAACCGATTCCAAAAACCCGATATACATTACCATTCAAAGCACCGCATCTATCACGACTTCTTGTAAAGGAACAACCAGCATTAGCATCCAAATCTGAAAATGCCTATATGATTCGCACGACAGTAAATATGCATCATCAGGACACTGCGGAGCGAATCCTACGCGAACGTTTGCGTCCATTACAGCGGCAAGGTATATCTACAGGTGCTGTCATCATCATGGATACAGCGAGTCGTGAGGTCCTGGCTATGGTTGGTTCCCACGACTTTTTTGACAAAGCCGCTGAAGGACAAGTCAACGGTACACTTGCAGTACGATCCCCAGGATCAACGCTCAAACCTTTTGTCTATGCACTCGCCATAGATAGAGGCACTATAACACCAAAGACAATTCTGTATGATGTGCCCGTAGACTATGTAGGGTATTCTCCAGTAAACTTTGATGGAAAATTCACAGGATATTTGACCGCTGCGGAAGCATTAGCACGGTCCCTTAATGTCCCCGCTGTAAACCTCTATGCACAGATGGGACAGAATCAACTGTATGGATTCCTTAAACAGGCAGGCATCACGACATTCTCTGATCAAGAGGATTATGGACTTTCCCTTATTCTGGGTGGCTGTGGTGTCAATTTACTTGAACTCACAAATCTCTATGCAGGTTTAGCAAGTATGGGTGAATTCGCACCGTATCAATTAGTTCGAAACATTGACGCAGAAAACAGAGCAGAGAAGAAGCAAGGTACATCGTTTGCAACAACAACACGTTTGCTAAGAACAGAGACCAGTTGGATCATCACCGAAATGCTCACAACACTTGTCCGACCAGATTATCCCGATTCATTTGAACAGACAGGAACGATGCCCAAGGTCGCTTGGAAGACTGGAACATCTTACGGTCATAGAGATGCTTGGAGTATCGGTTATTCACCAGAACTCACCATCGGCGTATGGGTAGGAAACTTCAACGGTACAGGTTCTCCACTGCTCAGCGGTTCACAAGCAGCAGCACCCATCCTTTTCAATCTTTTCACCACCCTATCAGGAGAAAAAACAGTTCATTGGTACAACAGACCACCCCAATTAAAGACCCGTCCTGTATGTGCCTTGACAGGTCTACCCGTTTCACCCCACTGTCCAACTGCAACAACAGATGTTTATATCCCCGGTGTATCTTCCGTTCGCGAATGCCACATACACAAAACCATTCAGATTGACACAGAAACAGGTGAAGGACTCTGTTCAGCATGTCGCACTGGAAAAGAGTATCGTAATGAAACCATAGCGGTATTCCCCGCAGAAGTGGCAACATGGTTAAATGCAAACGGGTTCGGTATCTCAAAATTACCAAAGCACAATGAGGACTGTACCCGTCTCCTTGCAGGTACGCCTCCTATAATTCTTTCCCCAGCACGGGATGCAGTATATCATATCCGTCCTAACATTCCGCTTGCGTATCAGAAGATCCGATTATCTGCTTCGGTTTCTGGTGATACACAAGATATATTTTGGTTCCTCAACGGTGACCTAATTTTCAGCGGTCAAGCAGTAGAACCCTCCTTCCTAACCCCTATCGTTGGCAAACATGAATTAACCTGCATAGATGGTGCTGGTAGGTCAACAAGCCTTTCCTTAACGATAGAAGAATAGCAACCGTATAAAAATTGATACTACCGTAGCACATTCTGTTAGATTGTGGCATTCTTTGTAGCACATTCTGTTAGATTGTG
>CAZURU010000113.1:1658-13356 GCA_964623585.1 uncultured bacterium | reverse complement strand
TTCAAGATTTTCAGGATTGGACCAGGATAAGAGGGAAGGGTGGAAGAGGGGAGGGGTGGAAGATTGGAAGGGTGGAAGGGTGGAAGAATGGAAGGGTGGAAGGGGGACCAGGATTTTCAAGATTTTCAGGATTGGACCAGGATAAGAGGGAAGGGTGGAAGAGGGGAGGGAAAGGGATGGAAGGATGGAAGGATGGAAGGATGGAAGGATGGAAGGTCTGAATCGCGGATTACGCGGAGGGCGCGGAAACAGGTTTTTGCTGAAATTCGCGTATTATGTGAAAGGAACACTGAATTGTTCAATAGCACTTTCCAGTGTCTTCGGTTTGATTGTTTATGCAATTGAAACTATTTTGAGAAACGGAGTCAAGGATGAATGTGTTGCAAAAAGAAGCATAATCAAGGATGAATGTGCTACAGCAATAAGCAAGATGAATGGAGTACGGAGCGGGGTTCTATCAACAATTTTTTCTAGTTAAGTGATCCGCTGTTGAGACGCTTGGTTTAGTTTAACATTAGGTTCAAAGAGGGTTGCCGCATTTTCATGGAGTTGGCGTTTCCACTTTGAGAGTTGAACAGCATTGATGTTTTGTTTACGACAGAGTCCCGCTAGTGAAGTTTGACCACACAGTGTCTCAATTACAACTTCAACTTTAAACTCTGGTGTGAATGTTCTTCGTTTTGCCATCGGATTTCTCCTTTCAATTAGATTGTAATTATATCACAATCTTGTCTAAGGTAGTGGTCTAAATTTCCAATGACAGTACATTACAATGTTGGTTCTATTTCCCATCCTATGTCATTCGCAATATCAGCAAGATTTCTTCTTAAATTCCTATATGCGCTATCAGATATTTTAACGTGTTCACCAATGGTTTTCATAATAATTAGTGAATGAGCTTCATTATATTCATCTGGATCATATTTCGGATCATATTTTACATCTATTTTATAATCTTTTATTCTTATTCTTCTTACATCTCCAGTGACTAGTTTTGCAACACCATCTCTGGGATCTTCTTGAGATAATTTTGCATTAAAACAATGTTTGAAAGCAAGATCTACAGAAGGCTTTTTTTCTTATCAAAAAATGCAGTCCTTTCAACTTTTATATCTCCTGATTCGCTGACTGAATATCCAACCACATCATCATTTGGATTTATAGGATCTATTGGAACTCGACGATATAACTCATCGTCATCTTTAATAATGTAATTTTTATCCATTAATTAGCCATTCCCATAAATGAATATAATTATCTGTATAGACAAAATCTGTTTCTGAATCTCTCCAGATATCACCTTTTTTATCAACCGTTTTCCACATCTTAGTATATTCTAAAGAGTTATCTTTTATATCAAAGTATAGCTGCCGATCCTGATTTTGCCATTCTATAGATACATATCCATTTTGTTCATTGTATATACGCGGATCAATCCAACCATATATACTAGAATTAATCTTATTATAAAATTGTTTTGCAAAATCTTTGGCAGTAGATAAAGTTTTATCGGTAGGCTTTTTAGATCCTTCACCGTCCCAGTTTTCTTTGACAGTTGATAAAGAATCAATTGCCCTATGCATTTCAACAATTTGATGAAATTCTAATTTTATAGATGTGTTAATGTCTTGATCTATAGATATATCGTGACTATCTATATCATAGGGATCAGGATACATAACAACTAGCATATAACCTTTGTTAGCAGCATATTGAGAAATAAGACCACTTTGCAAAGTTTTATATCTATTTATATGTCCAATAGACGATATATTTGGATCCAAATGCATTGTATTAACAATTTGATCTTGCACAGGTTAATTCTCCAATTTCAGGTTGTATACTTCATGCAATATATTTTCTGCTTTTTCCTTCAAAGTATACACCGAATATTTAGATATTCCTAGTTCAAATTCCGATAAACTGTCTATTTTAAAGTGGAAGTTAAATGAGAAAACAGATATATTAGTATTTTTATTAAATTGCATATTAATATTTAGTTCTGCACTTTCTTCTAATTTAATACTACAACCGTATCCTTCAGAAAATATTAAATCAATATAATCACTGTTTTTATACAAGTCTGCTGAGCGTAAAACACATGCGACATCTTGATTAAGTCCTTCCTCAGTAAATACAAAGTTTACCCCGTATCCATCAGCAAGAGTATGCGGTAAACAGCTGCATATCTTCAAGGCGTATTTCTCTAATATAGTAAGGTCTTCACTTTCTAATAAATTAAATTCCAACCTTCCATCTGTAAAGGTAATTTTCGCATCTTTAATAGATATTATAATAGTAGAATATTTTACTGTAGATGACCTTTTAAAATTACACGAAGTAACTATGTCGCCTGTATCACCTTGATCAAGGACATACTTTTCTATCCATATAGGATTCATAATGTAGGGGTTTAACCCCCAACCATAACTAATGAACTAGATTCAAAATCTAATTTCATAAATATCCTTCTTATAATTTCACTGATTTTTATATGTATATCACAAGATTAATTATTATAGTGATGTTGTTTACGTGTCAAGATATGTTTTCATGTCAAGATATGCGTTCATGTCTTATTTGAACTGAATTATATTAAAAAGATACCATAACATTTTGTAAATGTCAAGAGAATTTTTTACAGATAAGGATAATGAAGGATGAAATGGGTTGGAGAAAGATAGCACAATCTAACAGAATGTGCTACAGCACCTACCGGTATGAAATCTGTAGTTTCACATTATGGTGTTGGGAGATTGTTGTTCATGAAGTGCGGCTCTTATTCTTTGTTGTGCACAAGTTGCCATCTCAGGTTCTATCTCATAACCGATGAAATTTCTACCTTCAAGTATCGCTGCCACACCTGTCGATCCTGATCCTGTGAAAGCATCGAGGATGAGAGCTCGGGGAGCGGAGAAAATGCGGATCAGGTGTTGGAGTAGATCAACAGGTTTTGCAGTCATGTGTCCGTATCGTTCTTTGGGTTTCTTTGATTGAATGACAGTTCCTGGAAATTGCGTAGGATTGATTACGGGGTTGTTGACATCAATCAGTCCTGTTTCCCACTTGTCCCAGTTATCAACGAAGGTTCCTTCTCTGGGAGCTTGTGCGAGGATTATCATTTCGCCTTGTGGCTTGAGTTGTGGTGTTTTTCGTCCACCTAACTTTTGTAGAAGTCTATCTTTTTCTTCAGTGGATATTTTCCGTTTGCGTATAAAATGGTCTTGTGAGAAAGCTTTTGCTTGTCCTTCATATCGCCACATTAGCACGTCGCGTATTTCAAATCCTGCATCTTCTAATGTGATGGCGGTTCTGTGTCCGAGTCGGTTTTGACTAAACACGAGGCAAAATCCACCTGGGCGAATAACGCGCATCCATTCATGTGCTACGGGTGTAAGGAATTTTTGTAATTCTCGTCCTTGCTTGACGGAGAACTTCATCCCTGCTGGTAGTGATCCAATGACCCCTGGTTTTACTCGCTTTTTTAACTTTTGGGTGTTCCAATCGTCTCCCATTCCATCAATAAAATAGGGTGGGTCTGTGAGTATAAGAGAGACAACGTTCTCTTTGAGCTGCTTCATACCGTCACGACAATCAACGTTTTCTAAAGTTGCTTGTAAGGATATATTTTGCTTGGCGTGGTTTTGGGTGGTTGCGTTTTTCACAGATAAAATGATATAGGTTGTTTTCTACATTCCGCGTTTGATTCCAAATTCTGCTTCAAATGCTTGCCATGTATCTTCTGATATATCAGTTGTTGCGGCTTCATATCCATCTTCTACTTGTTCAATGTTAGCGGGCCCGAACATTACGACACCATCTATTGGTGCTGCGAGACAGAACTGCAATGCTAAGTGACGTATATTGACATCCCGTTCCTGACACCATTTCCACATTGCATAAGCTTTAGGTTCAGCATTAGGATTTCTTCGCCGTTCATCTTCAACGTTTGGTTTCGTTCCTGTCAAACTTCCCATTCCCAAAGGACTTGCGAGGATAATTCCGACATCGTGCTCGCGCGCTAAAGGTAAAGTTGTTTGTGATACAGTCTGTGATAACAACGTGTAGTCTAAAAATGTGAGGATAATATCGATATGTCTTGTTTCAATCAATGTCTTATGAAATTCGTGTGAACGGACACCTGCGCCGATGTTTCGTATCAATCCCTCCTCTTTCATTTCTAATAGTGTGTCCAATGCGCGTCCTTTATCCAATATACTTTCCATGTCCAACGGGTCGTGGATGAGTACAGTATCCAGATAATCGGTGCGAAAATCTTTCAGACTGTTGGTAACACTCCATCTTGTGCCATCTGCTGAGAAGTCTTTTCTACGTTCGGGATGTGTTCCGACTTTGGCTTGCAGATAGATTTTTTCTCTCAGCCCTCCTGAAAGTGCTTCTCCCCAAAGATGTTCAGCGTGTCCAGGGTATGTGTCAATATAATTCATACCGAGTTCAATAGCACGTTGGATAGCTTTGATAACTTCTGCGTCGGCTCTCCTGTATATCCATGCCGCGCCGAGTGCTAAAGCATTCGGACGCATCTCCGTGCGCCCCATTCTGCGGATTTTTAATTTTTGAGACATAGTTATTTCCTTCAAGTTCCCCGCCTGCGGGGGTTAGGGAGTCCTCACTAATTTTCAAGTGCTTTTCGTAGTTTGTGTGCTGATGTTGCCAGTGACTCTTGTAGATACGGGTATGGAAAACCGCCCCATCGGTCTGGTGGTGGTTCGTCTGTTTGTGCAATCCTCAGGTTTACAAAAACAGGACCTGGTTGACTCCAGATTTTTGGTAGGTCGGTTTCAAGTTTATCTATTTGATCAAATTCATATACATGTTCAAAACCCGTTCCTTTAGCGATTGTTGTCCACCTAAAATCTGCGTTGCGTGGAACAGGTTGATTTCCTGTTACTTCATAAGTTCCGTTGTCGCAAACAAAGAGTAGGTAGTTTTTCGGTGGCTGTTCCAAACCTGTAATCGTTGCAAGAGTACCTAAGCACATTAGCATACTGCCATCACCGTTTAGCACGACAACTTTTTTCTCAGGTTTTGCCAGTGCGATACCGAGTGCGAAGTCAGCTGCGTGTCCCATTGCGCTTCCAACTGATGCGAAGTCTAACGGATGTTCAGATATTTCACCCCACGGCGCGGTCATGCCCATTGTTGTAACAACGATTTCACCTGTGCGTTGTGCAGCGATGCGTTCTAAACATGCTTCCTTGATAAGCATTGAATCTTCTGCCTTATATCTTGAATATAAGGAGATAATATCATGACTCAACCTATTTTTCAACCCAAAGTTTGGATCAGCAAAGCATAGTTGCCGGCGTTTGTGATCACATTATAGGTGTAAAGTTAAGGAATTTCGATGGCAGAAATCCTCTTCAGTCCCTACGGGACTGAAGAGAAGACAACTCGTATAACCATAAGGATCCAGTGTAATTCATCAGATCTTCTAAGTTTTCTTAAGTTTACACCTATGCCGGCGTTTGTGATCACATAGACTTGATAATTAAAGTGCGAATACTGTTGAGATGTGTTATTATTGGTTGTATAGATTTCCTATACTATTTTTTAAAATTGTCCAAACTTTAATTAGCGTAAGAAAAAAGGAAACTTTCATGAAGAACAGAGGCTTTTTATTTTTTTTCACCGCACTTTGTGCGTTTACCATTATTTCACTAAACACCTTTGCACAAGACTACACAACATGGGGTTTACCCGAAGGTGCTAAAGCACGCCTCAATAAAGGTCAGATAAGTGAGGTCCAGTATTCTCCGGATGGCACACGCCTTGCGGTTGCAAGCAGTATCGGCATTTGGATTTACGACGCACAGACAGGAAAAGAACTCAATCTGCTTATAGGGCGGGTCAATAGCGTAGCGTTCAGTCCTGATGGAAAAACAATCGCAGGTGGGGGTGAGGATAGGACTATCCGTCTCTGGGATGTGAGAACCGGAAAACACCTTCGCACGCTCACAGGGGAAACGGGTGGGATTAGTAGCGTAGTGTTCAGTCCTGATGGAAACACAATTGCAAGCGGAAGTCGGTTTTGGAGAAGGGCTATCCATCTATGGGATGTGAACACGGGTAAACACCTTCGCAAGCTCACTGGGCATAAAGACGAGGTCATTAGCGTAGCGTTCAGTCCTGATGGAAAGACAATCGCAAGTGGTAGTAAAGATAAAACTATCCGTCTATGGGATGTGAGAACAGGCAAACATAGACGAACACTTACAGGGCATACAAGTGGGGACAATAGCTTAGAGATTGCGGTCAGGAGCGTATCGTTCAGTCCTGATGGAAAGACAATCGCAAGTGGGGGTGATGATAAAACTATCCGTCTCTGGGATGCAAAAACCGGAACATCCCTTCGCACGCTCACAGGGCATAGAAGTGGGGTCTATAGCGTAGCGTTCAGTCCTGATGGAAGGACACTTGCAAGTGGGAGTTGGGATAACACTATCCGTATTTGGGATGCAAAAACCGGAACACACCTTCGCAAGCGCACGGGGGATACAAGCAGGATCAGGACCGTTGCGTTCAGTCTTCACAGGTTCACAGGTGATAGGGGAAAAGTCATTAGCGTAGCGTTCAGTCCTGATGGAAACACAATCGCAAGTGGGAGTTATGGTGGTACTGTCCATCTATGGGATGCGAGCACTGGTAGACACCTTCGCACGCTTGAGGGACATACTGCAAGTATCGATAGTGTAGCGTTCAGTCCTGATGGAAACACAATCGCAAGTGGGGGATGGGATGATACTATCCGTCTCTGGGATGCGAAAAACGGAAAACACCTTCACACGCTCATAGGGCATGCACGTATGGTCTATAGCGTAGCGTTCAGTCCTGATGGAAACACACTTGCAAGTGGGGGTGATGAGTGGCCTATTTATCTCTGGGATGTGAGAAATGGTAGTCTACTTCGTAAGATTGAGGGACACACAAGTTGGATCAATAGCGTAGCGTTCAGTCCTGATGGAAAGACAATTGCAAGTGGGAGTTATGATAAAACTATCCGTCTCTGGGATGCAAGAACCGGAGAACACATTCGCACGCTTGAGGAGCATACAAGAAGTGTCTATAGCGTAGCATTCAGTCCTGATGGAAAGACACTCGCAAGTGGGGGTGGTAGTGACATTATCATTCTCTGGGATGTGAGCACGGGTAAACCCCTTCACACGCTCACTGGGGATGAGCGTTTTGGGAATACAGGTTTGAGCTATAACGTAGCGTTCAGTCCGGATGGAAACATACTCGCAAGTGGTAGTTTGGATGGTACTATCCATCTCTGGGTTGTGAAAAACGGTACACATCTTAGCACGATCACAGGACCTAAGAGTTGGGTTCAACGCGTATCGTTCAGTCCGGATGGGAACACACTTGCAGGTGGGAGTGTGGATGGCACTATCCGTCTCTGGGATGTGAGAAACGGAACACACCTTCACACGTTCACAGGGCATACAGGAACGGTCAATAGCGTATCGTTTAACTCGGATGGCACCACTCTTGTCAGTGGAAGTGGGGACAGCACGGTGCTGCTATGGGAACTGACCTCACCTGAATGAATGCTACTGTGCTAACGGTATGAATGTGATTCTCGGCACATTTTCCATTGTCGTCAGCATTTTCTGAAGGTGTTGTTTGAATTCCGCTTGGGTTTCTATCCCAATTATGCCACCATCCCAAATTGCCAATGAACGATACCCTAGACGTCCCTCATCATCAGGATGTAAGGTGATTGTCATAAGTGATGGATCCGTATCAACCGGTCCAGATGTCTGTGCAGTGGGATAGATAAGTGCTATACCGAGCGGGTCGGTTTCATCTGGGTCTGTTCCCCAACTCCACAGCAATCCCTTGTCTTCATCAATACCGAATGTCTCTTTTAGTTTAGGAATACCGGCAACGATAGCATAGTCCGATGGGAGTTGTCCATCAATATGTATGTAATGTTCAAGCCATGGGTTACTTCCATAGATATACGTGGTATATGTGAGTTGGAATGTATCGCCCCCGACTTCCCAATTCGGCAGTATCCTTTGAACAATGGAACGTAACGCTCCATTTGCCAGCACTCTAACGTAATCGCCTTCTTGAGGAATTGGGATTAAGCGTTGTTCTGTTTTGTGCCATAGTGCAAATCCGCCACATCCTATCAATCCCCCTATACTATTAACGTGAGGTGTGAGGAGAACCATGGTCGTGTCTTCTAAATTATTGATATTGGGGTCGTCCTGTTTGGGTAAAAGTGCGTTGAGTGACAATCCGATTGATTTATAGATATTGAGTTGTTCATCAGATTTGCGGACATAGAAATCTACTTGATTATCAAAATCTCGTATCACCCATCGTTGTTCAGGTTTTTCAATATCTATGATTAATGCTTGCGGTTTCTGTGTGAGGTTGATGTCATAAGTTTCAAAGTGTAATCTAAACTCTGGAGAAAATGGAACATTGTTATTTAATTCATTCTGGAACATTCTATCTACGGTGAATAAATGTTCGCGTTTTTTGCCGTAGGCTACCACAGCTCCATTGGGTTTTAGAACATAAGCGAGTAGGTCTGATTCTAATGCAGCGACAGCATTGAGTTTAGGAAATATACCTGCGCGTGTCAGTTTATTGACATCCAGTGTAACTGTTGCTTTGACATTTGGATCATAAAAGATTGAGATTTCCTTTTTTTCTTCTGCTGCAAGGTCTATTAGAAAGACCAGTTGATCGCGTTCGCCATCGTAGTTAATGTCATCGGTTTGTGCGGGAATCATAGACTCGCGTCGCTCCTGACCGGTAACAACAGCTAAGGCTTTAAGCGTAATATCGGGACTGACATTTCGCAATTGGTCTATCGTTAGGACAATAGGAACGTTATTTCTTTCAATCGGAAGGGTGTTTTGGATAGAGAGCTTTATGCGACTTGATTGTTGACTGCTATTTGGAAGTGTACACCCAGCAAAGATGATCAGGGAACATAAGATGAGTGATAAACCGTATTTGGAGTTATGCATGTGAAGTTTTTGTCCTGTGTTTGGCATTGTTTTATTCCGCTTGATATGTTATACCATTTCAATTAATTTTTCTCTCATTACCGACTGTTTAGAATGAAGCAGTGAACGGCACAATCTAACAGAATGTGCTACAGTAAAGAGGCATTTTGAGTTAGAAATGGTATTATCATTATTTTATTACAAATCAGGTAGAACATCAAGTAGACGTTGGATTTCCGATTCTGTGTTATAGAAATGTGGTGATACTCTGAGGCCTCTTCCCCGTTCTGCGGTAATGATATTCTCTTGACTGAGCATTTCAAAAAGTTCTGCTGGTGTATTGCGTTCACTTTCAAATGAAACGATTCCAGCGCGTTCAGAATTGTGTGTAGGTGTAATTACACGATACCCTTTATCTTCTAATCCTTGAATTAAGTCTGCTGTAATTTGTAAAATATGTGTTTTTATATTTGATATGCCGACTTCAAGTAACAGTTCAATTGCTGCTTTCAGTCCATATAGACCGACACTGTTATATGAACCTTCTTCAAAACGGGTTGCATCCGGTTTCTGTGTTAGGTTATAATTGAGAAAATCGCGTGGATTGACAACACTTGCCCATCCGATATTTGTGTTGATAAGTCGCTCAAGTTTGTCGTTTGCACAGTAGAAGATGGCTGCGCCTTCTGGTGCAAGTAACCATTTATGTCCATCGGCTGCGAGGATATCAACATAAGCAGATTTTACATCTACATCAATGACACCTAAACTTTGAATGGCATCCACGACAAACCAGATATCGCGTTCTTTGCAGATTTCTCCGATGGCTCTGATGTCGTTTCTGAAACCGGAGGTGAATTCTACATGGCTAATTGTCACGGCTTGTGTGTTCTCATCAATCGCTGATGTAATATCTTCAATTTGGATGCGTCCCTCTTTTTGTGGTACCATTCGTGTTTCTACACCGTACCGTTCTTTTAGGCTCAACCACGGATATATATTAGCGGGAAATTCGACATCCGTTGTGACGACGTTATCTCCTTGGTGCCAATCGATGCCGTTTGCGGCGATGAGTATTCCCTGTGTGGTGTTTTTCATAAACGCGATTTCTGAGGTATCCGCATTTATGAGTTTCGCTGCAATGGATCGGCACTGTTCGGCAGTTTCAACCCAGTCATCAACATTGACAGCACCATTGTTGGTAGCATCCTCTACAAACGCAGTCATTGCTTTGGCTGCTCGGTGTGATAATGGTGCAACCCCCGCGTGGTTCATATAGATATAAGTCTTGGTGACCGGAAATTCGTTTCGCCATTTGTTAGTAGATACTTTCGGCACGTTTTACCTCATCTTTAGCATTTAAGAATATTTCCACTGTATAATCTATGACACGTTTCGCGTTTGCGTAAGCGATAACTTCTCCGAATAGTCCGAAAAAGAAGACGACAAAACTCATACATATCAGAATTGGTCCGATGTGCGGGATCTGAAAAGTTAGCATGCTACCGATCAGTAATAACATGACAGCGAGGGGACCAAAGATCCGTATTGGTCGTCTTGCACAACGATGGATGAAAAAGGATGCTAGTGGACTTAAATCTGCTGCTTCGCGTTGTGCCTTCACAAGTGACCACCCCGTTATTAGACTAACAATGATTAGGGATACTCCTATACCTATACAACTAATTCCTGCATTAATTGTAACATTAATGAGAAGGCATCCGATCAAGAAGAATGGAAGGCTGAGGAGTCCTGCGGCACGATAGACATTGAATTTCGGATTGATTTGGTTCTGATATGGGTGTTGCGTATGTTCCTGGTTCTTAGTATTTGGTCGCCGTGCAAAGGTTGAGAGTATCAGTTTGAATGCTAAGATGTCCAGTCCGACACGCCAAATTCTACCGAGTCCGTATTTGCTTGTTCCGAATTGTCGTGGGTGATGCTGGACGACAATTTCCGAGATCCGTGCGCCGACAACAGTAGACATTGCTGGAATGAATCTATGCATTTCTCCATAAAGAGGGACTTGCTTTATAATTTCGGAACGATACGCCTTAAGTGAGCACCCGTTGTCATGAATTGCGACGCCAGTGACTTTGCTAATTATCCAATTGGCGACGACAGAGGGTACTCGTCTTGTCCAGAATTTGTCTTGTCGTTCTCTCCGCCATCCGCATACGAGATCGTAATCTTCGTCGAGTTTCTGAAGTAATCTTGGAATATCCGCTGGGTCATTTTGCAGGTCTCCATCCATGCTGATAATTCGTTCACCTTGTGCGAATTCAAAACCTGCTGCCATTGCGGCTGTCTGACCGGCGTTTTCTTGAAATCGTATGACTGCTAAACACGGTTCCTGATTTCGCAATTCGGATAAAACTTCAAAAGTGTTATCTACGCTTCCATCGTCCACAAAAAGCACTTCATAAGAGCTGCCGATTGCCTCACATACCTCCCGTATTTTTTCAAATAGTGGTCGGACATTTTCTTCTTCGTTGTAAACGGGGACAACAATTGATAGATACGTTTTTTGTGTAGCGTCCAATGCTACTCCTTCTGTTTTGTAAGAATTCTATGTGCTTCAGCGAAGGAATCAAAAGTCCCGGCGTCAACCCATTCACCTTCTAAAAAGTTGTATTCAAGCTGCTCTCGTTCAATATAGATATTGTTCACTGTCGTAATCTCGTATTCACCTCGTGCTGAAGGTT
>CAZURU010000113.1:0-1648 GCA_964623585.1 uncultured bacterium | reverse complement strand
GTTCAGTTGTTCTGATAATATCAAAGACGGTTGAATCGTAAAAGTATAGTCCGATTACCGCATAATTAGTTTTTGGGTGTTTAGGTTTTTCATCTATTGCGACGATTTTGTTTCCTTGCATGGTAGCGATTCCGTAACGTTCTGGATCGTCTACTTTCTTGAGTAGAACCCGTGCGCCTGTCTGCTGTTCTTGAAAATCAGAGACCACTTGTTGAATTGAGGCATTAAAGATGTTGTCGCCAAGCAAGACACCTATCTTATCATCGGCAGCGAAACCTTCTGCTAAGGCGAGTGCGTGGGCGATTCCCTTTGCTTCTTCTTGTACGCGATAGGTGAATTCACAATTGAAGTCTTTCCCGTTTCCTAAAGCGTTCACAAAATCGCCGACATGGCAAGGATTTGTAATGATGAGGATATCGGTGATTCCTGCATGTGATAGTTTCCTGATACCGTGATAGATCATCGGTTCATTTGCAACAGGGAGCAGATGTTTGCTTGTGATCTTTGTAAGCGGGTGTAGTCGGCTGCCTAATCCTGCAGCGAGAATTACGCCTTTCATCATCGTTTTTTATGGTTTCCGTTATTCGTCAGTTTCCAACGTGCTTCATCGTTTGTGTATTTGTCATCTAGCCTCTATCAGGATGTGCTTAAGCACCCTTTCCGCGTCCGGGGAACGTCAATTCAGCGACTCCAGATTTGTCTAATTCTCCCAATCCGAGTTCAATCATACGATCGTATTGATTTTTCGTTGCTTTTGCCAGTGGTAGTGAGATTCCTGCTTCATCAGCGAGGTCAAGTGCGATGCCTGAATCTTTAGATGCGTGTGCAGCAGAGAAATAACATTCATGGTCGCGTATCTGCATGTCCTCTCCATCAGTTTCTAATACGCGAGAGTTTGCGCCGGTTTGTGCAAAGACTTCTTGTAACATCTCCAGGTCCAAACCGAGTGCAGCTCCTAATCCGAGCCCTTCTGCGAGTCCTGCTGTGTTGATGTTCATGACCATGTTGACCAATGCTTTTACCTGAGCTGCCTTTCCTGCTGCTCCGATATACCGGAGAGAAACGCTCATAGAATCCAATATTGCTCGTGTTTTGTCAAAAGTCTCTTTTTTCCCACCACACATGAGATATAGTGTGCCTTCACGTGCCTGTGTGATGCTACTTGCCATACATCCTTCAAGGCTTTCTGCCCCGTGCTTTGCTGCAAGTGCTTCAACATCAACATGAACCTGTGGACTAATCGTTGCACAATTGATAAAGACTGTTCCTGTTGCGTTTTTGAGTAGGCTGTCTTCTGCATCGTCAGAGAAAACCTGTCGCATAGCATTATCATCTGTTACAACGGTGATGATGTAATCTGCCCTTGCTGTGACCTGTGCTAATTTGTCGGTAGCAGTTGTCCTGAGTTCTGAAGCCAATTCTTTTGCGCGTTCCGTTGCAACGTCGTATACAACAACGACTTGAAACCCGTCGTCCTTTAGGTGTCGTGCAATGTTTGCTCCCATTTTTCCTACCCCGACAACCCCAATTTTATATTCTGCGTTTGCCATATTCGCCTCCAAACATTCTGTAATGATTTAAAATAATACTTTAGGTAATTTGGCGAGGTTAGGAAGAAATCAACGGTATGAATGCCATTTAGGCATTC
>CAZURU010000112.1:0-13436 GCA_964623585.1 uncultured bacterium | reverse complement strand
TGGGTTATTTGCAGCATTTAAGGAAGACTTCACCTACAAAATCACAGAATGCTCAGATTGATGCAGCATGGAAATCTATTGCAAACCAACTTCTAAATGCCAAACCAACCTTAGGTTCCCTTGACTACCAAGCACACAATATTGTGAGTGATAATCAACAACCTTATTTTATTGACTATGCAAGTATAGGGTGGGATTGGCAGGAACGTAGGTTGGTTCAATATTTTAATAGTATCGGTGCTTACAAGGAAGGAGCTAACTTTATTTCCCTATTGAATTCTGAATTAGTAGAAACGTATGTAGAATGGGTAACCCAACATCGCGAAAATTATTCTCCTTCAGAAATTGCTGTGTGTGTAGATAGTCACCATTTGCTTTTCTATCTTTCAGTTATCCATAGAATTTTGGAAGCGGTAGCAAAACCGAAGAGACTTGATAGCAAGGTTTTGTCTGAAGCATGGGGGAATTTGCAGTCAAGATTTAAACACGCTATTTCCTTGATCGTTGAAGTGAAACTCAGCGATGATCCGTTCACAAACCAGTTACGCGAAATAATCGCTGAATGTCAAACAGAATAACTACCTGTCATTATACGTTAGAAGTAGGCAAATTTATTACTTGTCATCCACTGGACTGATTGTCCCTTCAAGATTCTGTAAAAACTTTTCTACTTTTGACGTTGTTGGTTTGTTTTCATTTGGCGTTAAACCCGGTTTGTTGAAACTTTCTTGATACGACTTTAGCAGATCATAAAGTGCTTTTAGGTCAATTAATCTACTGTCTATCGCTTCGTAAACTTTCTCAAACTGCATTTCAACTGTCTCTCTTGCAATCCCATCAGGTCGATTTCCGATGATAAGTTTTTCTGTCCCCGCTACAGCCCGTGATGCCATCCAGTATCTCAAACCTTCAGTACCCCCGATCACATTGTAGACAATGGCAGCAGCACCGATACCTACGATTAAGATAATAAACAGAAATAGCAAAACTCTTCTGTAACAACCGGTGATTTTCTGTGCAATCAATGACATTTATCGTATTTTCCCTTCACAGCCACGTCCAACAAAATGGTTATAAGACAGTCCTAAAGTTCAATGAGTTCAATCTGAACGTTATCTGGTCCTTTGAAAAATGCCATCATCAGACCAGCAGGCTTTAAGTCTTCGAGTTCTGCCCCTTTTTTCTGCAATTCAGCTACAGCAGCGTCAAGGTCTTCTACAGTAAAGGCGAGTTGATAGACACCCCATCGCGGATTACCGCTGGTTGCCTCAACTTCCATGTCGCCAAATTTAGGTGAGAGAAAAATACGTTCACCGCCAACTTCCATCCGAACAATTTTTAATCCTCTGACTTCAACTGTATCTGTGACCTTACCGTCAAACATCTTCTCGTAATACGCAACAGCGCCGTCAAGGTCCTCACATCTAAGATGTATATGATGAAATGTAAATGCCATCTAAAACTCCTCTTGATAAACAACAATGATGAAATGAATGTTGATAAATGTCAACATATCTATCCTGGGATGCGTGACATTTTTTGTAGGAATATGTAGATAAAACTTGTAGGGGTCTGTTTTAATAAACATTGCAGAATCGCGACCTGTCGGGAATCGGTTATGTTTATTAAAGCATACCTCCTACAAAGTACTTTTAGGGTTAATAACCAGAACTTTACACACCCTACGAAATGTCAGGTAGATCACATACCGTTGACACATCATCTAAGTGTCACTATTATAACAAATATAATCATATCAAGTCAAGTGAGAAGATGAAGTTTCCGAATCTACAAAGTTACTACGTCAGCATACACATAAGTCGGAGGACTGGTATTACTTGCATGAATCTTGTCATTTTCATCTTTGGATGCAGAGACAATATCTCTCTGGACGATTCTGCCGGGTTTGGCATCAACGGGTGAACTGAACATAGGACCATCAATAACACATGTATGGAATTCGCCATTCTCACCGAGCGGGTCAACATCGTCAGGTAAATCTGCAAGGAGTTCTGCGTCAAACCATCTTCCAGCAAACTCAGCAGGAACCTTTGTCGGGTTGAGAGCAGTTATTATCGCTTGCATACCAGCATCGATCATCTCTCTCGCGAGTCGTGTCGTATTCTCTCCCCAGACAGGGAAAATCGGGGTGAATCCAGTACCACTGAGTTTTTCCTCTCTGTATGCACGTATGTCTTCAAGGAACAGGTCTCCGAATGCGAAATGTGCAGCAGTTAAATGCTTCGGTAACGCTTCTACTTCTTCAAGGAATTTCCGCATTGCTGCTTCGTATAACGCATTTGAGCAAGGGTAAGGAATCGGTATTTCGTATAATGGGATCCCGAGTCTATCCGCTTGTTGTTTCAATACCCATGCAGGGGTTGAGTGGATAGAAACACGGTCGAAAGTCTTTGTGACAGTGGTAAATATTCCGCGTACATCGTATTTTTCTTGTTGTTGACGTAATGTGTACAATGCCCAAGCTGAATCTTTACCTGATGACCAGGAAACGAGAACGGGTATGGGTGTTTTGTCTTTCGTTTTATTTGTCATGATTGAGGCTCTCTTCTAATTCGCACCTACAGTGTCAAGAAGTTCCCTAACAGATCTTTGCCTGATGCAGTCAGAATGGATTCTGGGTGAAACTGTACACCCCAGATCGGTAAACTTTTGTGTCGAATTCCCATGATTTCGTCCTGATCAGTCCATGCTGTGATTTCAAGACACTCCGGCAATGTTTCTTTTTTGACGATAAGAGAATGGTAGCGTGTGGCTTCAAATGGGTTATCCAGATCGGTGAAGAGTTCGTTGCCATTGTGATGTATCATTGATGTTTTTCCGTGCATTAATCTATCTGCACGGACAATGTCACCACCAAACACGTCCCCGATACACTGATGTCCAAGGCATACGCCTAAAATCGGCACTTTTCCAGCGAAGTGTTTGATCGTATCATTGGAAATCCCCGCTTCTCGTGGTGTGCAGGGACCGGGTGAAATGACGACTCGTTCCGGTTCCAGTGCGTCTAATTCTGCTATTCCTATCTTTCGGCTGCGATATACCTCTAAGTCCGCCCCTAACTCACCGAAATACTGCACAAGATTGTAAGTAAAAGAGTCGTAGTTGTCAATCATTAAAACCATCTTTTTCCTCCTATAACATCAGACCTTGTTGTGCCATTTCAATAGCAGTGAGTATCGCCCATGCTTTACTGACGGTTTCATAATACTCATTTTCGGGGATAGAATCAGCAACGACACCACCGCCTGCTTGCACATAGGCAGTTCCGTCTTTGATGACCGCTGTTCGTATCGTAATCGCTGTGTCTGCACTCCCCGAGAAACTGAAATATCCGACTGTTCCCCCGTAGGTTCCCCGTCGGGTAGGTTCCAGTTCATCTATAATCTCCATTGCGCGTATCTTCGGTGCACCTGAGAGTGTTCCCGCTGGCAGACAGGCACGCATAACATCAAAAGCTGTGAGGTCTTCTCGTAGTCGTCCAACTACGTGTGAAACGATGTGCATGACATGTGAGAATCGCTCGACTATCATCAGATCGGTTACCTTGACGGTATGATATTCACATACACGACCAAGGTCGTTCCGTCCTAAGTCCACTAACATCACATGTTCTGCCCGTTCCTTCGGATCATTTATAAGTTCCGCTTCTAATGCCTGGTCCTCTTCAGTCGTTTTCCCACGTGGACGGGTGCCAGCAATTGGTACAGTCTGGACGATACCGTCCTCTACCCTTACCATCATTTCAGGAGAAGCCCCTACAATCTCAAAACTATCAAATTTGAGATAATACATGTAGGGTGATGGATTTACGACTCGCAATGCACGATAAATATCAAATGAGTCAACAGAAACTGAACGACTAAATCGCTGTGATGGCACGACCTGTATGATGTCGCCTGCTGCGATGTATTCTTTGGCACGGCGGACTGCGTCTTCATAGTCAGGCTTCGTGAAATTGGATTGTGGATCGGGGATAGGTTCCTGAGGGTTTTCTAAATCTTGCTGTCGATTATCGATTGAAATACGTTCTGAAACAGTTGTGAGTTTTGCGACCAATTCATCTATTTTAGCGATAGCATCGGCATAAGCGGTGTCAACATCTTCATCAATATGTGCATTCGCAACGACTTTAATCTGATGGTTCACGTGATCAAAGATGAGAAGTGTTTCAGCGATCATGAAAAAGCAATCGGGGATTTGCAGTTCATCTGCGTTATCATCAGGCAGTTCTTCAACGAAACGCACCATATCATAGCTCATATACCCGACTGCGCCGCCGTGGAATTCTGGTAACCCCTCAATACTGACAGGTCTATAGTCTTGCATCAGTTCTTCAAGTGCTGTTAAGGGGTCTTCGTATTCCATGGAAACCTTTTCACACTTATCCAGATATTCAATTGTTACTTGATGTCCTTTACTTTGGAATAGTACTGAAGGTTGACTGCCTAAGAATGAGTATCGTGCAACGGTTTCGCCACCTTCAACGCTCTCCAATAAGAACGCATAATTATCAGGCATTAATTTGTAGAATGCAGACACCGGCGTCTCCATATCCGCTAAAATTGAACGGTATATAGGTATTGTGTTGCCTCGATTTTTATCTGCCGCTTTTTCCTGGAATTCTTCCAAGCTTGGATAATACATTTTATGACTCCTTTTCATATTCTTAGCATCCATGATAAGGATCAATAAACTGTATCTGCATCAAAAATCTTCTTCCCTACGACACGAGTAGACTCGCCATCGGGGGAGATTTCTCGATAGAAGCAGGAACGATAACCGACATGACACGCCGCCACTTTTTGCTCAACCTTTATAAGCAAGGCATCACCGTCGCAATCTACAGCGACAGACTCAACGGTCTGTGTATGTCCTGAAGTTTCTCCCTTTATCCAGAGTTTCTGGCGTGAACGACTCCAGAAGCAGACACGTCCTGTTGATAAGGTGTGTTTTATCGCTTCATCGTTCATATAACCGACCATCAACACTTCATTGTTTGTCTTATCTTGTATAACGGCAGCGACTAAACCGTCGCTATCATACTTTAGTTCGGATAATATTTCCATGTTTCCTCCTTAGTGTTGTTAAACAAAAAACCTTATGCCACTTAGGTTTGTGTGCATAAGGCTTACAAGTAATGTGAAGAATAATATAGACAAATTTTCGTTAGCGCGCACACACCCTTTTGTTGGAATTGGAGTGCCACCAATGCCAATGATGTCCGTTTGTATTCAAATAGGTGTGTGTAGCAAAAATCATTTTAATTTCCTTTTCAAGTGTTTCCATTTAAATAATACCTTAATAGTTTGGCTATGTCAAGTATAATTTCATCAATCTCTTGATACGCAATTGGATCACCATCGCCGTATTTTAGTTGAACTCCTCCAATATTAGGTGGATTATCTATGTCTTCCGTTGAATCGACATCATTATCATCCTTAACCATTTTTCTGCTCCTATTCTAATTTAGTTGATGATATCAAATAGAATTGTAACAGTATCTTTACCAATATCTGGTAAATGTTTCGTGAGTTTTTTTACAGCAGGATCAGACATAATCTCCTGTATCACCTTTTCACGTTCCTTGTCCCTACTTGTTGGATCGTTGATTCTATCGATTTCTTGCAGTCTTTTATCCCATTTAGCAACTTTAAATTTGAGCTTATTGAAAGTGTATCTTGATATTTCAGTATCAAATTCAAGCCTATTCACAAGTATATCGAAGTATTGTATTATATCGTCTATATCGTCTCCGATTATCTGTGGAAACGTCAAAGTATCAATAAAGTAATACCAGATACCAAAGGCAACAAGAATAATGACAATACGGATGAGGATTTTTTTAGATTTTTTAGCATGCATAGTATAGACCTTATTTGAATTGTTTTGTATCTCTAACGTTTACAAGACGATTGTGTTTCAATGGCACATAGTAAATCTTTGAGAGTTTTAAGGCTATCATAGTTAATAGATTCGGGGTGTTTTGGGGTTATCAAGAGAGATGCCACTCAAAACTTAGAAATTCTTGAACATGACGATTGTTCATATAAAACCTCCATATTGTAGATTATAGCAGACTCAACGGCTCGTTGTCAACATACTGTAGATATGTAAAGTTTTTGTCCCTTAAGAAAAAGGATCACTGTCCCTTGCTCCAGCGGAGCAATATGTCTATAGAAAAAGGATTGTCAACGAGCTGCACTCCAGCGGAGTGCTATGTACCTAAACGGATGCGTATAGGTATTGGTGCTTAACTGTCAGAATCGCAGATTATCACGGACGACGCCCAGTTAACATAGATGGGCGCGGATTGTTGAGTTTGTGAATCAAGATTCTATTCACAAGGGATGTCTTCTTCTGGATCGTTTGCTGATTGTCTATCTGTTGTGCCAAAATGCTTATCCTACACATACATCCTTGATTTTCCAAGCAAATAATCCGCGTAATCCGTGCCATCCGCGATAATCCGCGATTCTGACAAAAAAGCAACAAAAACTTTACACACCCCTATTCCATTGACATATTCATTAGTTTCGGCTAACATATACTTTGAAATAAACCTCTTGGAGGAAAAATGGTTGAAGATCAGCCAGTCATTCTCAAAATAGTAAGGTATCGGTTCGCTGAGAAGTCAGACACTGTTCTCAATGAGATTAATGCTATATATGACCTTGTCTACCTTGATGATCTGTTTGACCAGGTCATCACCGCAGAAACGTTTGAGGACATTGACTTTTCAAAGAACGGAAACCCATCAAAGGGAAACAACCTATGAAAACCTTAGTAGACAAAACAATAAAGATAACACTCCTAAACGGACAAGTGCTTATCGGAACACCCGAAGAATACAACTTTACAATGAAGGTGAACAACCAATAGGTATTAGACTATAGGCACGCTTTACACACAATTAAAATCATAGACGAAGATTAGCAGAATCTCACTTCAAATAAACGAAGTGAGAAAAACAGGAAATAGACTGCCAATTCGGATTGTTGGATGACTAAAATATGTTCTTTAGTAAAACAAGATTGATTCTTTCTATCATTATAGGAATTTTGTTATCAGTGCTAATTGCGAGTCTTGTTAACAGTGTTCTAATGGTGACTGCTGATAACGACGAAAATATTCACACGCTAAAAGGTGATGTCGCAAATCTGTTAGCAGCTGAGGCTATGGATGACATAAATAGGCTTAATATGCTTAATATGTTAGAAACACAGGCACTTGAGGAAGCTGCTGCGACTACGGATGACTTAAATAGGTATCTTCAGTTGTTAGAAGCACAGGCACTTGAGGAAGCTGCTGCGACTACGGATGACTTAAAAGGGCTTATTCTAGATATAGAAGCACGGGCTATCTCTAACTTTCGAGACGAAATAGATAAAATAGGAACGCGAAATTCCCGGCGATATGTAACCCTACATAACCGTAATATAGCACTTGCGAAGGTTAAGATAAATCTAAAAGGGTATCAAGAAGATCGTGATACTATCAATCTAAGCCAGAAGTCATATAGATCAGAAAAATGGGTTAACAACATCACATGGGTGATAGCAATTTGCGGACTTATCATTACAATCCCATTCAGTTTGTTAATGTTGTATGTTGTAACAGTTGTATGGTTTTTCATTCTCAATAGGATCAGTGAGCTTTCTAATGCTATTCAAGGAAAAAGATGACGGAATAAGTCGTTTTGGACTTGAGAGATAAAAAACTTAACATTTTTCATAAAGAGGAATTTTAGTATGAGCACAGTAGTTATTACACAATATGGCGAGGGACTAAACTCTTCCGAAGATTGGACTTATAGTATAAATTTGAGTTGGATACGATATAAAACTGTTTATGATGGTTTTGATGTAAACATCACTGCTAGAAAAGGGGAAAATGAAATTACCATCCGTAGATACAATAGGGAACGTGGCACAGCTAACGATGGTATTAAAAACCTCAATAAGGCATATACAACGCTACAAAACCTGCTAAATGCCATTGAAAAAGGTGATAAGATCTGGGATGCGCGCGAACAGGAGACTTAGATTGCACGATCTGCTAAACAATTCGTTCGTATTGATATTGTCTATCTTGTTGAAGCTGTCCTTATTGTAAATCCAAAACGACTTACTTATTTTGAGAAATTATGACTCCGCTATTGAAGATTTAGGTAAGCCTTAAGACTTCATCCGGATGAACAAGGTCTCATGTGGAATCATCATCTTCTAACACGAGCTTATCATGAACGTAACGATTCTGAAAAGGTGTTAGCAGACATAAATAAGGCTGTAAATATAGATCTGCTTAACTATATGAGAATTACCAACTAAAATAGGTGATTTCAGACAAAAATCCTAACTGGTGAATATGACGGTGAAACATCGCCTGCCCGCGTTACGGTCACAAATGTTCTTACTATTACCAAACCTAAAATAAACGACAATTTGGAGATTACTTATGAAACGACAACCTATATTAGACCCAATAAATTCAGTTGAAGACCTTAATGAAATTTTGCGAACCATATTTCACAATTTGGAACAGGAAGACAAATTACTGATAAGCCTTAACTGGAAAAAGATTGAAGATGAAATCACATTGGAGTTAGATCACTTTGTGGGAATAACGGCTGAAAAAGTGGAAGAAATTATTGAAAACACACTCACAACTATAAAGAAGAAAAAAGTAAAGAATATACATCATACCTATAACGACCGTGGTAAAGTAAAACTGCAACTTGGTGAATATGAATCTGCTTTTGAGGACTTCAGTGAAGCAAATAAAATTGGCAATAGTGGTGAATACAAAATAAATATGGGAATTGCTAAATACCATCTGGAGCAATATCAGCCAGCCCTTCATTATTTTGACGAAGCACACAAAGACCTTTTGGTTAAATTGGACAGTGAATTATCTTCAGAACTCCACTACTATAGCGGACTTTCAAAATACAAGTTAGGTCAACACTTAGATGCGATTTCTGACTTTGAAAAAGCACTTTTAGAACAAAATAATGCATTTGTAAAAACCCCTCTTGGTGAGTGCCGTATTCACCAAATAAAAGAGATAAAGACGATTATCTTAGATAGCCTCCTTTCTGAAGAAGAACGGATCCTCCGTTGGTACGAAGGGACAATTCTTGAATTGCATGGACATCTTTGTGTTTGTGGTAATCGTGCTGAGAAGGTTAAGTATAAATTACAACACAATTGTCCTGATATTCATGAAACGTCTACGTCTCACTATTGTGCCTTATGCTTGACTTGTTATGAACGTATGCCTAATGGTTTTCATAAGTTTGAAAATATACCTTCAATTCCAGAATCGGAAGGACAAGCGAGAGAAGCGTATGCCCATTACCGAAAATCTGATTCGTGGAAAATAAAACGAAAAATGGTGTTAGACCGTGACGGCAATCTATGCATTTGTGGAGCCCCCGCTAAAGTGGTTCATCACAAAACGTACAAGCGTCTTAGACTAATTCTTTCTTCAGCAGAAGAACCAGTTTTCATTGGAGAAGAGAGGCTTTCTGATCTCGTTGCAGTATGTGAGCCTTGCCACAATAAGATACACGGGCGAGAAACAGTGTAACGTGTTGCAAAAAGCAGAACAATGCCAAAGCATAATTCTGTCATTGTCATTTTAATGTCAACTCATTATTTGGTGAGTTAAGCCAATGCCTGAAACTCACAGAAAAAGCATTCTATTACCCTATCGGCAGCACCAGCGGTGCGGAATATGTATAGAAACGTAGATGCACCCAGTAACCAAGCACCAGCGGTGCGAAAGGTCTATAAAGAACATTGACAAAAGAAAACATGAAAATTGTCCAAACTGTAGTATTAATTAGGAGTTGCTTTTTTCTGACAGATTCTGATACAATAATCAAATAATCATATAAGCAAAACCTCAGCAAAAACAACTCGTTTTTTTGGTTTATTAGGGGGTGACAACCCCCTAATTCCTTATCAATACTGCGCCATATATTCTCACTCAAAACAAGCGATAAATATAGTCTTTATATAGGTTTATAACATTTTATCAAATCTCAAAACGACTAATTCCCAACATAAATAGACAACACTGCTGACATGAACGTAGATAACCGAACCATCTATATAGGTGAATTCAATGCAAATAACCATAAATACAATTTTATCAATCACAGAACCTAATCCTGACGGTAACGGATATAAATGGACACTTCCATCACTACTGGGGGATATGCTCAACAAAGCAGAAAAACTATTTGGTCCCAGAGATATGTCATACACCGTTCTCGGTATAGAGTTTGAAAATTCTGGACCTCAAATATGGTATCCTGGAAATCGGAAGCATATTATTATCCAACTTAATCCTGCTGTTGGTAGTATTGACAGTGTTTGTTATCAACTTGCCCAAGAAACAATTCACTGCCTTGCACCCACTGGGGGAAGAAATGCAAATAATCTTGAAGAAGGTCTCTCTATCTGTTTTGCTCATGAATATATGGAAAAAGTGATGTATCGACCAATTCCATATCCTGCAGAATATTCTGATTACAAAAAACCATTTGAGGAAGTGAAACCTCTTTTAGATAACGATCCTGAGTGTATTAAGAAACTACGGACAGAAGAACCAACATTCTCAAAAATTAAGGAAGAACACATGCAAAGAGTATTTCCTAATCTAAATTCTGAAACAATTGAGTTCCTTCTTTCCAAATTCTAAACATCATGAACGTAGAAAATAGAACCATCTTTGAAGCTGATAACATCAACATCCTGTGAAGCTTGACAGAAAAACGATAGACCTAATCTATCTCAATTCACACTTCAATTTTAATAAGACCTACGAAGCACCATAAGACAAAATGCCCTATAAAAGAAGTGAATATTTTACTAAACCCCGTCTACACGGCAAAGATATATTATGGAGGTATATGCATATTGACAAATTACTGGCAATGCTAAAGGATAAATCACTTTATTTTCCCAATATTTATTCATTTAATGACGAATATGAAGGCACCTTACCAAGACTAACCAGAATAGAAGTCAACAACAGAAGTCTATTAGATGACAATACTCCAATAAATCATAAGGATGTAATAAACACAAGGAAGGACATCATAAAAGAGTATCCAAACGAAACAAGCAGGAAAGAAATATTTTCATTATATACGTTTGAAGATTTACTAAAAGTTTTCTCAAACTATTTTATGTTCTGTAATTGCTGGTTTCTAAGAGATGAGGAAAGTCATTCAATGTGGGCAGAATATGGAGACAAAAGTCCCAGAGCTATTGCCATTCAAACGACTGTTAAGCATCTGAAAGGATGTATGAAAAATACAAGATTTAAAATTCATATAGGTAAAATCAATTACAGAGATTATGATGAAGATATTATTGAAGAATATAAAGGTTTTGAGTCAATAGACTTAACAACACCTGACAATGTGCTTAAATTATTTTATGCGCCTATTATGTATAAAAGAAGTATGTTTAAAGACGAACGTGAAGTCAGAGCAATAATATCATTTGAATCTGTCTGTAACAGATTCTTAGGCTGTAAAAAATGTTTAGGCTGTATAACAGACAACGAATGTGAAATAGACTTATATCGGTTGTATACATCAGATATTCCTCTCCTTCAAGACAATTCCTTTGATATAACTAAAATTCGTACTTCTTCAGAAAAAACAAAGTTAGATATGATAAAAGAAATAGGCAATTCCGTAAATGTTGATATCAATATCATAGCACTAATACAAAAAATTGTAATATCTCCGTATGCTAACCCTTATTATGAAAAACCATTAAAAGAACTACTACAATATTACGGTATAGACCCAAATAAAGTTGAAAAATCAAAATTAACAAAACAAAACGGAAGTATTATAAAAATGGAAGAAGCTTAATAGATATGTTGATTAGTTATCACCAAACATTCATTGTCATTCCATAGACAAATTGTTCTGCAAATATGTATTTAGAACTGCATCCGGTATGCCTCTTCTTTCAAATCGCATAGCATAGTATCCTTGTCGTTTTTGATAAACAGGATCTAATGCTAACTCATTATAGTTCTGAAGAGCTATACCTTTATACTCTCCCCAAACAGTCCTCACTGACAATACCGTTTCATTACCGAACACTATATGACCAACTGAACTAATAAAGGCATCTCTTCCATAATATGCAAAGTTTATATCAGCAAGAACAATTCTTTCAAAATCTGGACACAATAAAATAATAACTTCATATTGTAATGGATTTATGTCAAAAGTAGTCTTAATTCGTCGTATTCCACTCCAATCAACAATTTTCGCACCATTTACATATTTATCTCTTGGAAATTGATCAACAGCTACAGCGTGTCCACCATATTCTATTTCTAACGACTTATTAATTTCTTCTATTTTCTCATTAAATTCTTCACTACCTTCATAATATTCATTAACCGTTGAAAAACCAAACCGTTCGTTAGTTATTCTAACATTATACTTTTCTTTTTCCACTATGTTCGTCAAGTGTTTATCTCTATAAGAAATAGGTTCTAACGTAACCAACAATACAGTTGCCATGAATATCTCCTTCGTGTGTTTCCTAAATGTTGTATACTCTTTTTGTACCATAAAATTACGCACCTTGTCAAATATTTCTTTATAATATTCTGTCAGTTCACATTCCTAGTAAGAATCCAATTTAGTCCACATACTCAATCCATTGTATGTAACCAAAGAATCCATAAAGCCGTTTTCCTGTCCAAACCTATCCGTATGGAAAATGATGGAATCCAACGTCCAAACTAACTCCATCTGAAGCATTGGATTTGGTGGACGTCAGTAGATCTAAACGCTACCAAGACGCAGCCGATGGTACCATCAGCACGGAAAAGAACAAACAAGGTAAAATAGTTGTTGATGTTGCGGAACTGGAAACGCGTCTATGGAAAACTAAGGAATCCAGAAGCGGACAACAAAATTCCAAAACGGACAGTCGCGGACACACAGAATCGTCCAATGGACAACATCCATCGTCTAATGGAACGAGTCCGCACCCATCCGAAATTGTATATCCCCTTTGTTGATCTCACGATCTTTACCGATTGTGAGATTTTATGGGTATGTAAAGTTTTTGTCCCTATAGGCCAATTTAATAAAAACCTTTAGTACGTTGATACACCTTTCGCCCCTCTGGGGCTTGTTATTGGTTTGATCAATGCGGACTATACACCTTTCGCCTCTCTGAGGCTTTGGAGAATCACATATCAATACTATCGGTGCAAAAGGTGGTTGTAGAAGAAACACAATCAAGGATAAATGTGGCAGAATCCGCGTTTGGTATTCTACATTAGATATGTCAAGATGAATGTTGGATGGAGAGGGGTAATGAAGGATAAATGTGGTTGAAAGATGCACAATCTAACAGAATGTG
>CAZURU010000111.1:4247-13493 GCA_964623585.1 uncultured bacterium | reverse complement strand
CGTTCACCGCTTCATCTCTAAACAGTCGGTAATGAGAGAAAAATTAATTGAAATGATATAATTTTGGCGAAGGTATTGACAGTGATTATAGCGATTCATGATCTCAATCTTGCTTCTATGTATGCTGATCAACTATTGATGTTAAAAGATGGTATTTCTGTGTCTTGTGGTAGTCCAGAATCTGTTTTAACAAAAAATGTGTTAACCGAAACATACAATACATCGTTTCATATTATAACTCATCCAGATGGTTATCCTTGGGTGATGCCAAACGTGGATTTTCTTTGAATTTATAAGTTTTAGATATTTTATGATTCTATACAGATTCAAACAGAGTATTTGAGACATAACTTACAAGAACAGGAGTAAATCATGGATCAAGCGACAAGAGATACACTTATTGAAGAACTGATTTGTGCGTATTGGATAGAGGTGGAAGCGACTATAAATTATTTGGCAATTTCAGTTGATTTAGATGGTATCCGGGCAGAAGAGATTAAGAAATCATTGGCTGCTGATATACAAATAGAAATTGGACATGCACAGGATCTTGCTAAGCGTATTAAGGAGCTTGGTGGTCGGGTGCCGGGTTCACTTGCGTTTAAACCTGAACAGGTTTCACTACAGCCGCCAGAAAAAACTACCGATGTTATAGCAGCTATCCACGGTGTTATTGAAGCCGAAGATGGTGCTATTGAACAATACAACAAAATTATCCGTTTATGTGATGGAATAGACTATGTAACGCAAGACCTTTGCATAAGACTTCTTGCTGATGAAGAAACACATCGTAGGGAATTTATAGGATTCCTTAAAGAATATGAGTGAAATTTGTGCCGCGCGGTGCTAATTTAACGTAAGTTTGATAAATCAGATTTTTCCAGTCCGGTAGGTTCGGTTTTCTAACCGAACCTACCGGTTATTTTCTCCGTGAAAATATATTCCCTTCACAGAGAAAGCAATACCACAATAGAGAGTGGTCCTAATTTCTGTTGACAATACAGTACTTAGATACCCTTTAATGAATAGAAATTGTTGATTTACTTAAAATATACATCTAATACCATTTCTACTTTATAATATACCATTTGCGTAGGTCGTGTAGAAGCACGCCAATAAAATATTAACTGGCGACATGTATTGCTCTATAATGGGTCAAGATGTTGGGTTTCGTTCCTCAACCCAACCTACGGAAGAATGGAAGAATAATAATTAAAATTGGTATAACAAGAATTTCTTTAGTAATTTTATTAGAAAAAATGTTATATTTTGTGCATAGAGAAAAAAATAGCTAAAGAATTCTTGATGAATCGTATATAATTAACATTAGATGTTATTCTCAGGTTGAAGCATTATCAACGTGCCCACTTTTTTATGGGAGATAAACTATGTCAGAAACAAGAGTAGCGCATAACAGAGGTAGAGGACCGCATAACAGAGGCCAATGTCCATTTTTTGTTATTCCCGATAATCCATACACAGCCAAAGTGTCTATAAATCACTGCACTGATTGTGTCATAGAAAACAAAAATCAGTTGACAAGTTTCAAAGAGGATTTACGCCAGCTTGCGTTTTTAACAATCCTTGAAGAGACCCCGAATTATGATCCTGATCATACTAGTGGTGCAAGTTATATCACGTTCATTAAGGCGCGTGTTTGTACACGTCTCTGGTCAGAAAGCAGTAAATTGTTGCGTCAAAGTCCTTATAGTCATCAAGAAACTTATGATGATGCTGATCGTGAATGTAATCCATTGACTGATAACTTAACCACACAAGCGTGTGCGATAGCGGATGTGGCAGAAACCGTGACACAGCAGATAGAAATAGAAACCTTACAAAAACACTTGCCGAAACTTTTGGAGTCGCTCAGTCAAAGGGAACGAGCTGTTATAGAGATGAAGTTTTTTCAAGAGTTTAGCGGCGGGGAGATTGCAGAAGTTTTGAAAGTGTCAGAAGGGCGTGTAAGTCAAATCAAAAAGGTTGCTTTGGAAAGATTGGGGAAAGCCTATCTGGCAACCCTTGAAAAAGTGATAGGCAATCCATATAGAGATAAATAATGGTGAGGCGTTGGAAGTCCTGACCTATATCACTTAGTTTGATAGACTTTCTCGCGAGTGTGGAAACCATCTTTTATGACGACTTCATCAAGATTGTCTTTATCAACTTGTATAGGTGTGAGTAAAATAGAGGGTATATCTACTTTGCCGTTGTTAACTTTCTGTTTTGCTTTTTCAATTTTTTCACCTTTTGCAAGTGCGACAGCTGCATGTGCCGCCTCTTTTGCAATTAGTCGGATAGGTTTATAGACGGTCATGGTTTGTGTGCCTTTGACGATTCTTTGACAAGCGGCGAGTTCGGCATCTTGTCCGGAGACGAGTACTTTTCCTGCTAAGTTCTGTCCTTCCAATGCTTGAATGACACCGCCTGCCGTTCCATCGTTGGATGCGACGACAGCATCAATCCGATTATTTACTTGTGTGAGTACCTGTTCTGTCTTTTTAAGGGCATCATTTGGATCCCAATTGACAGCCCAGTGATTACCTTCTGCGACTAATTTTATATCACCTTTGTCAATTGCAGGTTTTAGAGCGCGAAGTTGTCCTTCTCTGAGAAGTTGTGCATTGTTGTCACTTGGTGCCCCACCGAGTAGGAAGTAATTTCCTTTCGATTTTTTTCGGAGTAAGTATTCCGCTTGCAAATAGCCTACCTGTTCATTGTCAAAAGAGATATATAGGTCTGGTTTACTCTCTTTTATCAAGCGGTCATAAGCGATGACTTTAATGCCTTCTTCGTGTGCGGATTTTACGATCTGTGCTGCTGCGACACTGTCTTTTGGGATAACGACTAGGACGTCTACACCTTGTGTGATTAGGTTTTCAGCTTGTTGGTTTTGTCTGCGTTCATCCCCATCAGCCGATTGGACGATGACTTCTGCGCCGAGTTTTTTTGCTTCGGCAATGAAAATATCTCTATCTTTTCTCCATCGTTCTACGCGTAGTGAATCCATGGAGAGGCCAATTTTGATTTTCTTTTTTGATGAATCGGCATGCCCGAATAGGATTGCAGTGCAGCAGATGAGAAGTGCGGCGAGAATGACCATAGCGTTATTAAACGTTCTGGGGCGTTTGTATACTTTTTTGTCAATAAGGTATTTCATTAAAAATCTCCTTTGTTATTCTTCTTTAGCGATTTCTTCTTTAGGAATGGGTTTCAACATATCACCTCTTTTGAGTTCTTCCTTCTGATCAATAATTTTAACGATCGATAGTCTATCGTTTCGTATTTCGTTGATGGAAACGGTAGCGATTCTTTTTGGTGCATAATCAAGGATTTCCCCCGTGTCGATATCGCGTATAGGTTCTCCCCGTGTGAAAACAGCAAACTGCTGACCTATTGCTAAGTTTCTTGCTGAGCCAGCATTTATGTAAATCATATTAGCGTTTTCGCTATCAACATAGGTGATTTTTATGGGACGTTGCATCGCGGCATCGTCAACTTTCATCTTTTCTTCGGTGTTTTCAGTTCCATTTTCACTGTTATTTTCCCATGGTGTAATGAAGTTTGGACCGTAGTTATCTCGTAGTGCCAATACCACTTTAATTAATGCTTCGTTAGTTACCTTTCCGTATAAGGTTCTGTTAAATTCAGGTGCTGTCATTGTTTTTATTTTGTCTAAGTCTGTTGGTTTTACGATGGGTCGTATGTTTTTGCCGCGTTGTTCTGACATTTGTCCGAAACCCACGTCTGATCCAGATTCAGTAACAGAAGCTCTAAAACCGGAGACCTGTGTACCAGCAAGTCTGTGGTAACGTTTGACATTTATTGGAATTGTGGCTATTTCATTACCGGATGCATCGTAAAACTTTGCGTTGAGTTTTACGATTGCTTTATAACTGTAACCCATGGCTGTGAAACCTGTTCTATAACTTGCTGTTACGGTATTTGCTTCTTTTCCGCCCTCTCGCAATGTTCTTGATGCATTTGCAAACATGCGTGTTTGTGCAAAATCTTTTATATCTCCCATGACAATTACGTCAGCATTCACGAGTTTGGCAAATTGTGAACGCTGTTCTTTATTGAGTTTTTTCAGTTTTTGTGGAGACAAAGTCATTTGTGCCATTGCCTCTAAGAACTCATCTCTTGTAATCGGTTGGTAGATAGTCGTTTCAGCGAGTTTTCGGTTCAGGATTGTGGCGAAACCTGTTTCTAAATTCCATTTTTTCTTAGTGCCAAATATTATCCCGATAAAGTTGGGAACACATCCACATCCCGTAGGTGAATCAAAATTGCTATTATCTTCAAAGTTTAGTACTGCTATTCTTTTTGTAGAGGGGTGTGGTTTCTCGGTGGTCGTATTTGCATCCTCTGCTACAGCAACGAGAGAATACGCGGTGTAAATGAGTATAGTTAAAAGTAGAATTTGACAATAGCGTTTCATAGTTTTTTATCCTTGTTAATAAGCAATTCCTATATTTATTATGAGTTTACCAAAAACACGAGAAAATATCAAGCAGAATCTTGCAGAATGTGATACAATAAAGCGACAGTTTCAAGTAGAAATGGTATTAGAATGTAATCACAAGACTTAAGTTGGAAGTAGGAGGGTAAATCGTGCAATGTAATTACTGTATACGCTTAAGCAAATCGTTATGTCTACTTGGTATTATGTCTGTTTCTCTATTCTGTAATGTACTGTTAACAGACGCGGTTATTGATGGTAATACAGTTGCAGTCTGGCTGTTTGAAGAAGATGGCGGGACAGTCGTCAGGGATGCTTCTGGGAATGGGCATGATGGAGAAATAATCGGCAATCTCAACAGTGTACAGGGAAAGTATGGAAAAGCATTAGATTTTCCGGGAGATGGTACTGGGTATATCGTTGTTGATTCTACAAAGAAACTGGAATTAGAAACACTCAGTATTGAAGCATGGGTAAAGGTCGCATCATCTACGGGGAAATGGCAGGGAATAGTATGTAAACAAGAGGCAGGATGTAACAATCGGAACTATGGGATTTGGGTAAATATCAACACGAGTGTCCTACACGCTCAAATCGGTGCCAATGGTGGATGTGCATTTGATATGAACGGAACGACCGAGATTACTGATAATGTATGGCATCATCTCGCTTTTACTTTCGATGGCAAGGTAGGTAAAGTATACGTTGATGGGGTATTGGAATCTAAAAAAGATAATACGAATACATTTCAGAGCAATGACCCTATAACTATAGGTGTTCCAAATATAGACAATACAGCTGGTCTATTGGGTACTATAGATGAAATACGTATCTCCAAGGTTGCCAGAACAGAAAAAGAGATAAATGAGATGAAGGATGTGGGGTTGGCACAGATTCTTAGTGTGAATCCTAGTGGGAAACTAACGACTCTATGGGGATATATGAAACATGTTCCATAGAAAAGGGGTAAACAAAAATGGGCTTGAGAACATTAAAATATAGTTTAGTGATGTTGATCTGTTTGGGCATACTTTCAACTGTCGCTACAACAACAGTTGCATCAGACGACATAACATTGGGACTTCCCGTAGTTGAACCTAGTAAAGTTGGCGTATCTGCTGAAAAGTTGGGTGAAATTCGAACTGTCCTCCAGGGATATGTTGATAAAGGGAATCTACCTGGCTTTCTTACTGTGATCGCAAGAAAAGGTCAAATTGTGCATTTTGAAACAATCGGTATGCGGGATGTTGAGAATGAAAAACCTGTTGAACCTGATACTATCTTCCGTATCTACTCTATGTCGAAACCGATTACGAGTGTCGCTGTGATGATTCTATTTGATGAGGGGAAGTTCAAATTGGACGATCCTGTTGAGAAGTTCATTCCAGCATTCAAGGATATGAAGGTCTATAACAGTGAACAGACTGAGACTCAGGATGCTAAAACAGAGATGACGATCAAACATCTCTTGACACATACCTCTGGGCTGACGTATGGATTTGGTAATAAACCTATAGATAAACTGTACGGTGAAGTAAAGATTTTTGGTAAGGGGTCAACCTTAGCGAAGATGGCAGAAAAACTCGGTGATATACCACTGGTTCATGAACCTGGGACAAAGTGGACTTACGGTGTTTCTACTGATGTTCTCGGTTATCTTGTTGAGGTGGTGTCGGGCATGGCGTTTGAAACGTTCTTACAGAAGCGGTTATTTGAACCTCTCGGGATGCGTGATACGGGGTTTTCTGTGCCAAAGGAACATGTGGATCGCTTTGCAGCACTTTATAAACCGACGAAAGAGGGGAAACTTCAACTTGCTCGTAATGCGCCTCTTGCTAATGACGACTTAAGCTTTTTTCCATCCGGTGGCGGAGGTCTTGTCTCTACGGCTGCGGATTACCTGCGTTTTTGTCAGATGCTCCTCAATGGTGGTGAGTTGGACGATGTCCGGATTCTGAAATCTGAGACTGTTGATTTGATGCGGTATCCACACCATCAGTACGATAAAAACGGTGCTTTTGGTCTCGGTTTCCATGTCGTTACCCGTAAGAATGAGGGTGAAGCAAAAAGATCTACGGGAGCCTTTAGTTGGAGTGGCGCTGCTGCGACTACTTTTTGGATAGATCCGGATAAAGATTTGGTTGCTATCTTGATGACGCAACTCCTGAATAACCGTTATCCTTTTCACGGAGAATTTAGGAATCTGACCTATCAAGCATTAGAAGATAAGGATCAAGTATTAGAAGACAAGGAGTAAATGTCTATGAATTACGGACTTCCACGTGCAATCCCCGAGGATGTTGGGATGTCAACGGAACGGTTAGCGCGCATTAAACCAGCGATGCAACAGTGGGTAGACGCTGGCAGAATCCCGTGTGCGTTGACTCTGATTGCCCGTGAAGGCAGACTCGTCCATTTTGAGAAAATAGGTATGCAGGATGTCGCTTCCGCAAAACCTGTAGAATTTGATACAATTTTTCGTATCTATTCTATGACGAAACCGATTACCAGTGTTGCTGTGATGATGCTGTATGAGGAGGGACATTTTCAACTTAACGCACCTGTATCCGAGTTCATTCCTGCTTTCAAAGATATGAAGGTATACGCAAACCACGGTGATGCAATAATAGATGCTGAAAGAGAAATGACTATCAAGCATTTACTGACGCATACTTCCGGTCTAATCTATGGCGGGGATTGGGTACACCCGATAAATGACCGATATAGAGAGGCGGACTTCTATGGTGGTGACCTTTCACACATGGCTGAAGAGCTTGGCAAGATACCGCTTCTGCATCAACCGGGTGATTCGTGGAATTACGGTATGTCAACAGATGTCCTCGGCTATCTTGTGGAAGTGGTTTCAGGTATGCCGTTTGCTGAGTTCTTGAAAGAACGGATTCTTGACCCTTTAGGTATGGTAGATACAGATTTTTCTGTACCAGAAGAGAAGGCTGATAGGTATGCAACGCTCTATGAACCGACTGAAGCTGGTGGTATTCAAGTACTTGAAAATGCACCTGTTTCAAGTGGTCCACGAAGTTTTCATCATTCAGGCGGTGCTGGTTTACAGTCCACTGCCGCTGATTACTTACGTTTTTGCCAAATGATGTTGAATGACGGCGAGTTGGATGGTGAACGTTTGCTGGGTCGTAAAACGGTAGAACTTATCACGTTAAATCATATTAAGGAAGATTGGCAACCGTTATGGAGAACAGGTTGCGGTTTTGGGTTAGGGTTTGCTGTTGTTACGGATGTCGCCGAGACCCATGTACTCGGTTCAATAGGAACCTACAGTTGGGGTGGTCTTGCAAGTACGACATTTTGGATTGATCCTGTTGAAGACCTGATTGGTCTATTCATGACACAATTGATCGGGGACAACCCTTTTCACTCCCAATTTCGAGTGTTGGTTTATCAGTCAATTGTGGATTAACGTGAAGCATGTTTAGGAGGATACTACATTTATGAAGATCGCTGTTGTAACTGGGGAACATGGGTTTCGCGAGAAGGATTTTGATGCAGTCTTTAAAAGTATGGAAGGGATTGACTTTCTTCGTGAAGACCTTGACATCTTTGTTGATGATCCACATCAGAAGGACTATGAGACTGTTGTATTTTACAACTTCCACCGTCCTTATCCTACCGAAGCACAAGCCGAGGCGATTTTGGGTTTGACAGAACGTGGTCAAGGTATTGTTATTTTACATCACGCTATCCTTGCTTTTCCTGAGTGGGATGTTTTCTCGGATATGTGTGGCATTGCTGATCGTGCCGATTTCGACTACTTTCCAAAACAGACATTTCCCGTGCACGTCAGTGACCAGAAGCATCCGATTACAGCAGGTCTGTCGGATTGGGAAATGGGTGATGAAACGTATACGATGAAGTCCGCAGGTGATGATAGTACTATCCTACTCACAACTGATCATCCGGACAGTATGGATGTGTTAGGTTGGTCGCGTGAATACGGTAAGTCCCGCGTTTTTTGTCTTCAGAGTGGACATGACAATGTGACGTATTCTAATCCGAATTTCCGCGAAGTGCTGCGCCGTGGGATTGTATGGTGTGCGGGTGTTAAGGGGTAACTCAGGTAGAGGTAAAACAGTGTCAAATATACAGTATTCTGTAAGCAAAAGACAGGATGAAGGCTTTACAATTTACGCACTAAAACAGGAAGGCAAAGCAGTCGCAGAAATTGTGCCTGCATTGGGAAACAACTGTTTTGTCTACAAGGTTGCATATCAGAACGATTGGTATGACATTATTGATCCACCTCCTGATTTAGACACTTTGAAACAACGTCCGACAGCTTTCGGTAATCCGATTCTTTTTCCCTTTCCCAATAGAATCCGTGATGGACAATGGGAATTTGAAGGTAAAACCTATCAGTTTGACAAATCTGCGGACTCACCAACGACAATACACGGTTTGCTGTTGAACCGTCCATACAGAGTTGACGTCAGTTATGTTGCCAGTTTTGCTAAATCTGACATTAGACAGCCAGAGGGGGCGACATTGAAATGTTCGCTGAATTCTGAAGAATTTCCTGATGTGATGCGACAGTATCCATTTCCGTTTAGAATTGAGATAACGTATGCACTTCATGATGCTGTCTTGTCAATGCACACAACAATCGTCAATATAGGTGATGGGAATATGCCGATGGGGTATGGTATCCATCCATATTTTAATGTGAACATATCGGGGACAGCAAACGCACAAGATGCACTAATATCTGTTCCAGCTAACAAATATTGGGAATTGGATGATGTGCTTGTGCC
>CAZURU010000111.1:0-4220 GCA_964623585.1 uncultured bacterium | reverse complement strand
GAAACTTGACCATGTCTTCACAGACGTCCAGATGGTGGACGGTGTAAGTAGATGCAGTATCGTAAATCAGGATATAGGGTACGGTATGGCGATGGAATCTGATTCAATATTTAGAGAATTGGTTGTCTATACACCCCCTGGACGTGATGCGATATGTTTTGAACCTTATACCTGTCCAACGGATGCTATCAATTTGGAATCTAAAGGTATACCTGCGGGTGTGATAGTGTTATCTCCTAAAGAATCATTTTCTTCGCTTGTGCGTTTTGTGCCTACCTATAATCCGCAGTCGTAATATATGGTGTTGACTATGAAGTTCTGCAAGTTTCCTCTAATTGTAATTCTAACTTTCACCTTGTCATTTATAATAAATGGGTCATTTATAATAGTTGACAAACAGTGTTATGCTATTTTTGAAGGTTCTGCTAATGCGGATATTTTTATCAGAGTTTATAAACAACGGGGTGATTATGGTCGTGTTGCGCTTTGGCACGAAGCGGCTGTGGAATGTTATTCTTTAATCTCAGTACCTTTAAATGACATCTCGCTAAAATACTATAAACGTCGTAGCGACGAGAGGTGGATTAAACGTGCGCAAAAGGAGAGAGAAGAGATATTGGAACGACAGACTTTTCACCTAAACAGTGCAAAAGCGGCTTGGAAAAAATCGGAGACTGAAGCAGTTGTCCTGAAGAAGGAACGGGAGAAGATCGCTAAGTTTAAACTGAATTGGTTACCACATTATCCAGATAGGTTCTATGAATTTGGTATATATGCGACCTACATTCGAGAACTGCAGGAACAAGCGGAGCAGAAGAGGGACTTTAAGAAGGTAATTAACCTTGAAGCGGATGCAGCGGAGATGGTTGCGGCACAATACGATCTGATACTTGTTGAAAATGGGTTGACAAAGTATGAGAAAATCCGTGATGCATATCTTCAACATGCTGCCTTGCTGAGAACGCTTGCTACAGTTTATAAAGTTGGAACACATGCAAAATTACCCGATGCAATAAACCGGGACATCGGTAAGAGTATACGTCATAAGCAAATCATCTCTAAAGTTCTCACTGAGAAAAAAGCTGATGAAGTATTGCAAATTGCTAAAACTGATCCGCGTGTGAAGAAACAACTGATTGATCAGATAGGAATTCGTGAATATGCATGGTTTCAAGGTTTTGCTTGGACAGTAAGTTTTTATAATCATGGGTGGGGTAATCTGGCTATTGCGATTATTGATGACAAAACAGGAGATGTGTTAGATGTTTTAATAGGAGAACACCTTGAATTAAAAGGATCCGATTAACACTAAAATTATGACTACACCTATATACCTTTTCCTGATTGCTTGCTTGCTCCATTTTTGCGGTATTATGGTTAATGCAACGCCACCAGACTTTACGCCAGGGGAATTACTTGTCCGTCTTACGCCGGAGGCGTCAGCGGATTTGGATAATCTGAAATCAGATTCAGCAGTAGCTCGCTTCTTTGCAGAACAGGACGTCACCTCTTACAAACGCGCGATTCCATCTAAGAGGCATCTTAAAAGCAGATTGTCCACTTTCCATTCCAATATAGACCGTGCCTATCTTCTTAGATTTTCCTTGCTTGCGGATCTCCCAGTATTAAAAACGACATTTGGCAATAGCGATTATATAGAAGCTGTATCGTTGAATTTTCTCCGTCCTACTTTAGCTGATGTAATTGTTCCTAACGATCCGAAGTATGCTGAACAGTGGAGTTTGCCTGCAATGGCATTGCCAGAAGCGTGGACAATTGAGATGGGTGATAAAGACGTTATCATCGCTATCGTTGATTCTGGAATTGACTATAGGCACGATGATCTCGCGAATAGAATATGGGTGAATCAGAACGAAATTCCTGATAACGAGATAGATGATGATGAAAACGGTTATGTGGATGATGTATATGGGTGGGATTTTACGGATGCACCTAACCTTCAAGCGGAAGGTGATTTTTTGGAAGGTGATAATGAACCGATTGATGAATCTGGACACGGTACGCATGTTGCTGGTATCGCTGGCGCGGAGCCAGATAACGGCATAGGTATTGCAGGTGTTGCTTGGAATAGTTCTCTGATGGCGGTCCGTGCAGGTCTATCACTTGGTGGTGGTTCACGCATGCAGGACGATGATTCGGCAGCGGCTATTGTCTATGCAGCAGACAATGGAGCAGATATTATCAACATGAGTTGGGGGAGTCAACAACAATCGTTTGTCATTCGCGATGCGTTAGAATACGCTTATGCCCGTGGGGTTGTTTTGATTGGGGCATCGGGAAATTCAAATGAATCTGAGAGCATTTTTCCTGCTGCGTACAGAAAAGTTATCGCTGTCGCTTCTACTAATCAATTGCAACAACGTTTCTACCGTTCTAATTACGGCGCGTCGGTTGATATAGGTGCTCCGGGAAACGGCATCATCAGTACGCAGATTGACAACGGTTATCGCATACTTACTGGGACATCAATGGCGGCAGCACATGTTGCAGGTCTCGCAGCGTTGATGTTGTCAAAGAGACCAGCACTCACTCACGAAGAGATACGACAGATACTCATAAATACTGCTGATACAGTTACTGAAGATGATAGCAATGTGTCTGATCCGAAGTTTGTTGGTGCTGGTACTGTAAATGCCTATAGAGCGTTGTTAGCAAGCAGTGGATTGCAGGCAAGGATATTAGCACCTGAAACACATAGTGGTGTATCTTCTTCTATCTCCGACACCATCAAATTTATCGGTACTGCGGGTGGATATAAGTTTAAATCTTGGCAGTTGTTATACGGTAATTCATCTACTCCCACTACTTTCGTCCCAATCAATGAACCTGTGTCTCAACAGAAAAGTTCAGAAGTGTTATTCGTTTGGGACACCATAAACTTTCAAGATGGTCTTGCAGAAGGAGTGTATACTGTCCGGCTTGAAGTTACAGGAAGAGATGGCTCACAGACGCACGACCAAGTTGTGCTAACGATTGATCGTTCTCCTGCAAAGATATATTCTATAACTGCAAAAAAGACGTTGTATAAGAATCAATCTAATACGATTATCAGTTGGGCAACAGATGATTTGACGCAAGGAACATTCTACTACCGACTTCATAGTGAAGTTGACCGTTTTGCTTCTGTAGAGGAGAGTGGACTTAGTAAAGAGCATGTCTTCTCTTTGGGGTTAGGAATAGGTAAATACCAATTCTATATTCAAGTACAGAACATTGTGGGATTAAAATCAGTTGATAATAATAACGGGAAATACTACGAGATAGAGGTCGTTGACAGGTCTATATCCCCGTACGGATTCGTTGAGACGCCTCTCCTTTCTGTGCCACTTCAGATTGCGGATGTTTCTACAGACTTTGATAAAGATGGACTGTACGAAATTATCGGTAGGTCGTTAACAGATAGTCCCGACTATGAATTAACGTCAGATATGCCAGCGATATATGAGCGATTACCGACTGGAGAATATATAAAGGTACATACATTTTCACCTGAGAATATGCCTACCACAGTTAATAACTGGGCAGACTATAACATAGATTTGAATACACTGATACCGAAGACAGTTGGAGATACAGATAATGATGGTCTACTTGAGATTCTGGTTTATGATAAAGAGAATACCTATCTCATAGAAAGTATGACAGTAGATGGATATCCTTCCAAAGTAATTTGGGTGAATCCGTATCTGTCAGGTGGCGTGATAGTTGATTTAGATGGTGATGGTATTACGGAAATCGTTGGAACAGATAATAACAACAGTAGAATTCTTATTTTTGAAAGCATAGGAGATAATGCGTATAGCAGAACGGCGGAGCTACCCAATGTATCGGAAGGGAAAAACATCTATAGTAAGGATTTTGCTATTGATGATTTCAATTCTGATGGGGTATTAGATTTAGTTGTCGGTGATAGTGAAGGTGAACTATTTGTCTATTCTGCAATAGCCGATGACCAATACCGTCTGGCTTCAACAGAAATGATATTGGGCGAACTTCATGTTGATTCGGTACTACACTTATCCTCAGGCGATCTGAATGGAGATGGACAACCTGAGTTTGTTGTCGGTGGAATTGAATCGTTACCAGATGTGCCGTCTACTCCTCCGCTCTGGAAGTTTCAAGTTTTTCGTTATGATTTGGGTATGTATCGTGCAATATGGGAACAGGCGATTTCACCGTATAGGATAAGTGGAAATAGT
>CAZURU010000110.1:0-13515 GCA_964623585.1 uncultured bacterium | reverse complement strand
TGAACGGACAATATAGCCCTCACATCAAAACACAGACCAATGGAAAGGCTTACACCTGAAAATGAGGTTGATAAGATGGTGGACGCATTGTATAATTTAACGGAAGAGGAAGTTGCCATTGTGGAGGGAAAAGAATGAGCATTGAACAAACTGAGTTAAACAGAATCTTAGAGATAATCGCTGAAATAGTAAATAAATCTGCCGATAGCGATTACATTTACCGCGGTGAACCGGAATGCTATTCAAACGTTTCCTCAAACTTATATCGTGAACTTGAAGATGCAAACCTTTTACATCTTAAGGTGGAAGATGTTCAAAAAGTAGAACTGGATGACGCTAAAGGGTATGGGTACATCAAGAACACTAACGATTTTGATATTCTCAGCGAAATACAACATTTCGGTGGTAAAACTAACCTATTAGACTTTACTACTGATTATCTTGTCGCTATTTTCTTCGCCTGTGACCGTTTCCCTTTCAAGGATGGCAGAATTATCTTGCAAGATAAGAACGGAACAATGAAAGATTGCATTAGAACTCCTCAGAATGTAGTACAAGGAAGTCGTCCGGATGTGCAAAAAAGTATATTTGTTCAACCTCCTGACGGCTTTATTGAACCAGATGAGACAATCGTCATTCCAACAGAACTCAAACAAACTATTCTGAAGTGCCTTGATGATGAGTTTCAGATAAATACGGCTCGAATCTACCCTGACTTACACGGTTTTGTTAGTAGACAGAAGACCCGCCTTGGGACTTATAAGGAACTTGGTAAAGGGAATAAATGTAGAGAAAACGGGGATGAGGAAGATGACCTTACAGAAAAAAACAACACTATGAGAAGGCTATTCGACACTATAATAACGCTACACAACAGATGCCTGGGAATGTCATATCATATATCGGACGAGGGCTTGTTTATTCATGTCAAGATAAACATGATAACGCCCTTACTGATTTTAACCAGGCATTAGAATTGGATCAACGGTCTAAGGAAGCATATAAAGGTCGTAGTGCTGTTTATCGCACAAAAGGTGATTTTGATAAAGCGATTGATGACGCTGTTAAGTTAGTAGAACTTGATCCATCTGATGCTGCTGCCTATTGTGCGCTCCACCTTGCTTATTTAGAGATAGATGACTATGAAAACGCCTTTGCATGTGTGAATGAGGCAATCCATCTGAGTCCAGATCAGCACGTGTTTTATGCTTCGCGTGGTGATATGTTCATCGCTAAAAACGATTTATACAATGCGCTCAAAGACTACGACAAAGCAATAAAGCTCAATCCCAACTATCCAAATACTTATTATAGTAGGGGTTTGGCTTATATTCTTCAAAAAGAATGGGCGCAAGCTAAAGCAGACCTGACTAAAGCGAGGTACATGGAGATGGACGTTATTGATGAGTTTTCCAGCAATATTGGAAGCATAGCAGATTTTGAAGAAGTAACAGGCATTCACTTACCCACAGACATCGTCGCATTGCTAACGTCTCCACAGCCATAGCAATATAAAACTGTTGATTGGATATGGATAAAAATGAAAATGATTGATAGATTTCGTGGGCAGGAAGGACATAAACGGCTTATTTCGGCATTACGCACACAAGCCATTTTACATAACAACAAACCTTTAATAAAGGAAATAGCAGATAAGGCAGAACTTCTCCAGTTTGAATCAGAAGATACACTAATTACTCAATCTGGTGTAGACAATGACATCTTTTTTATTTTAGTCGGTCGACTTTCCATCGTTGTCAATGGTCGGGAGCTAGCAATCAGAAATTCCGGACAATATGTGGGAGAAATGGCATTGATTGATCCATCTGCTACGCGTTCTGCATCCGTTATTGCCATAGAACAAACAGTTGTTGCGAAAATCTCTGAAGCATCTTTCCATTCATTAGCAGATAAACATCCGAAAGTTTGGCAGCTAATTGCCGGAGTTCTTGCCGACAGGTTACGACAAAGAAATAGATTGGTACCCACTACGAACCCGCGCCCTGTTGTGTTTATAGGTTCTTCACAGGAATCGCTTTCTATTGCACAAGCGATTCGTTCTAATTTTGACCACGATGATTATGTGGTAAAATTATGGACAGACAAAGTTTTTGAACCTTCACGGTTTCCAATTGCCGAACTTGAAAAAATGGTTCAACAAGCCGATTTCGCTGTGTTGGTACTGGGTCCTGACGATAAGTTGGAAAGTCGAAACGAAATATTAGATACTCCTCGTGATAATGTCATCTTAGAGTTAGGACTATTTATAGGTGCATTGTCACATGAACGAACTTTTATGGTTGTTCCTCGCGGATGTGATATAAAGATTCCGACCGATTTACAAGGTCTTATCTCACTTAGTTACAAATCAGATGACTCTAATAATCTCACTTCCTTATTAGGTGCTGTCTGTGATGAACTTCGGGATACAATTAACAAAATGGGTGTTAAGTAATTTTATATAAGGAGAATTATACAATGAGTTTAGTTGACGATTATACTGAAGCAGTAGAAAAAATATTTGATGAAGTATGGAAGACCCGCGAAGGAAGAAAAGTCCCGGAATCTGATGAAGTAGCATTAGGTAATGAAGCTGTGAAGTTAGACGGGACAGTCCTCTATGCTGACCTTGATGATTCTACAAATCTTGTGGATAACTACAATCCCGAGTTTGCGGCTGAAATATATAAAGCATATCTCAGTTGTGCTGCTAAGGTGATACGGACTGAAGGTGGAGAAATCACTGCTTACGACGGTGATCGTATCATGGCAGTGTATATTGGGGATTCAAAAAATTCTTCCGCTGCTCTGTCAGCACTAAAAATAAACTATACTGTCACGGAGATCATTAACCCTCTCATAAAAAAGTATTATACTACAACAAACTACCGTGTCAAACAAGTTGTCGGTATCGATTCAAGTCAGTTATTTGTAGCACGCACAGGAATACGCGGATCAAATGATTTGGTCTGGGTTGGACGGGCCGCGAACTACGCAGCGAAATTATGTTCACTCTCCCCGAATTACCCTTCACGAGTGACTGAAGTGGTCTACAACAAACTGAATGATTCAGCAAAATATTCAAGTGATGGAAAACTTATGTGGGAGGCGGCAACATGGAACGATATGAATGGTATGAGAATTTATAGATCAACTTGGCGGAGAAGAGTACTTGTGATAATCAAGAAGACACAAAAGGTAAGATTTTCATATTAGAAAACGATAATTCAAAAATTAAAGAGATTACGACACCAGAGCGGTTACGACAAGGCCTAGATGTATTTTTTGATATGGACCAAACACAGTGGTATCTTTGGGCACCCACTTTGGACAGCCTTGCTGTTGACACACAACGCATGATGATGCAGCAGTCCGTATTTCTGTTTGGATTACCTGAAATAGATACCGAGATGATTATGCAGGAAATTACAGTCCCCCAGGAACACAAAGAAGTTTTGAGAACAGTTTTGGTACAATTAGGAATCTCAGAAAAAACCCTATTTTCCGATCTACTTGGCTTTTTTGAGAGAAATACGCATGCACATCCCTATGATCTTTCACTTGCCGAACCATACTATGGAGAAATAACCAGTGATGAAGGACGTACAACTCCAGAAGGACAAGCATTACTATAATTATTTTCAGCGTGGTAATTTTCGCTTAGCCTCAAAAAAATATGATGAAGCTATTGAAGATTATAATGAGGCAATTAAGCTAAACCCTCAATATGACAGATCCTATAAGAATCGAGGACTCGCTTACTATGCTAAAGGTGAGATTGATCGGGCGATTGAGGACTATAACGAAGCAATAGAACTGAAATCCGATAGTCCTTATGCCTATAATAACCGCGGCATCGCCTATAGTGCTAAAGGTGCTGTTGATCAGGCGATTGCAGACTATAACAAGGCAGTAGAACTAAAGCCTAATAGTCCTGACATCTACAATAATCGCGGGATTGCTTTCTCCATCAAAGGTGTTGTTGATCAGGCGATTGCAGACTATAATAGGGCAATAGAACTAAAGCCTAATTATGCCACAGCGTATAAAAACCGTGGAGCTGCCTTCATCATAGAAGGTAAGACTGATCTTGCCATCAAAGATTTAAATAAGGCAATAGAGTTTAAACCCAATGATGCTGGTGCCTATTACGATCGCGGCCAAGCTCACGACATTATAGGTGCTGTTAACCACGCTATTGAAGACTATAATAAGGCGATAGAACTCAAATCTGACTATGCCGAAGCCTACAGTAAGCGCGGAACCGCTTATGTTAAAAAAGGCGAGTTTGACCTCGCTATTGAAGATTGTAGCAAAGCGATAACTTTGAATTTAAATGATGCCAACGCTTATTGCAACCGAGGTGCCGCTCATAACAATAAGGGTGCCATTGATTGTGCCATACAAGACTATAATAAGGCGATAGAACTCAAACCTGACTATGCCGAAGCTTACAGCAAACGGGGAGAAGCTTACATTGAAAAAGAAAAATTTGACCTTGCCCTCCAAGACTGCAATAAGGCGATAGAACTCAAACCTGATCATGCCGAAGCTTACAACAACCGCGGGAGTGCTTACAAAAATAAAGAAAAAATTCAGCAAGCTCTTCAAGACTATAACAAAGCAATAGAACTCAAACCTGATTATGCTAATGCTTATTATAATCGTGGGGAGGCATGGGTGCGCTTACAAAAGTGGGAAAAAGCAAGATTAGACCTAAATGTCGCTAAAATCATAGGTAGGGACAGCGTCCCTTCTTTTCAACGTTTTAACAGAAGCACTATAGACTTTGAACAAAATTATAATGACGAACTACCAAAAGACATCGCCGCACTGCTAACGCCTCCGCAGCCATAGCAGCAAAACAGAAAATACTTTCATTAGCGGATTATCTGATGTTATAGATTTCCAATCCGTATCCTCTGTGTCCTCCGCGCTTTCCGCGATTCAGACAACAAAGAACCCTCTTATTTAGTAGTTGACTCACTTATTTCTTCGCGTCTTTTTGTAGTACAGAGGTGTGCTCACGATCTCAGACGAAAATAGCGACAACAACTTACACATCCTGTCATCCTCACCTCTACTGATAGATATTTCTACAATACTATACACTGCTAATTATCCTTGCATCTTAGGAAATAAAATGATACTATAATTTAATATGTCAACGCAGATCCATAAATAAGCGTTAAATGGTATGTCAACACATATCAAATAGGAGAAAATCATGCTTAAAAAGATACATCTACTCATATCGCTTCTAATGCTTATAATGCCAGCAATCGTCCAAATCGGATGTTATATCGAAACTGACGTTGGCAATGACGACTATATTGATCGTGAACCACCTGCTATTCCAAGAGGCGTAAGAACTATAACAGGTGATGGCTACGTTGATATTGAATGGTATCCTAACGCTGAGTTTGATTTAGCCGGGTACATTGTTTGGCGAAGCAACAACAACAGAGACTTTGATGAAATCGCCGACTTACCAGCAGATATAACATATTACACTGACAGAGATGTTCGAAATGGCAGAACATATTATTATGCAGTTTCTGCTTATGACTCCAATAATCCATCAAATGAGAGCGATCTTAGTCCAGAAGACGCATGGGATACACCGCGTCCAGAAGGTAGGAACATTATATTAGAAGACTACAATTTTGAACCGGACAGAAGTGGATTCGACTTTTCAAATTTCGGTCAAGGCACAATTGCTTGGGATAACAGAACAACTGATGTGTATTTCGGCTTTGATACTCATATCAATGCTGCATTTCTTTATTCAGATAATGAAACTGTAATGCAGGATCTGGGATTTCACGAAAGTTTTGATGGGATAGATATCGTGCCAACACAAGGATATACGCCTCAGTTCATTGAACTTTTTGAAGGACATATCTACGCGATTAATACACCTGATGAAAATTATGCGAAAATACATGTACGGAGACTTTCAGACATTGATGTAGTCTTTGATTGGGCATATCAGACTGAACCGAAAAATATACAATTAGCACCCACAATACAACGTTGATGTGATCAGACTTCCATGAGGATAATTTGTGAAAAAGCACTTATTTCTTATGTTCTTCACGCTTCTTGCTTTATCATTTTTTCAAATTGAAGTGTTATCGGTTGAACAAGGAACGGAAACAAGGAAACGTTATACGTATCCCAAAGAGAGTTCACCTGCAACGGATACTGTTGTTTCAAAAGAAGAATATCCCCTATTCCGCACCCATAGAAAACAGTACTATTCTGAACTCAGTACTCGAAAAGCAACAATACTGTCCGCTACAATGCCGGGGTTAGGACAAGCTTATGCCGATAACTATCTGAAGGCTACACTTTTTCTTGTCTCAGAGATTGGCGTCTTTTCTTATGCAAGTTATCATATCGCACGCTCACTGCACTATAGAAACCACAACAAATTTAACACCGGTTTCTATGATGAAAGAATTGGTGGTTTTTTGACTGAAGATCAAGTCAAGGCGAGATCAGCAGATCATGCAATTCAAGGATCGATCTTTGTCATGGTTGGCATCGGCATACATGTCTGGAATATCATTGATGCCTCAAAAACTGCCGAAACATATAATAATCGAAGAATATCAGTTCAGATGCAACAAACTAAAAGTGGATCGCGCACGTTTGTTTTCACACACAGGTTTTAAGCTTGTCTACGTCCACATCAATCTATGTGTTTGTGTTTCAATAGGATACTGTTTTCCGGCTGCCCACGGTTCAATCTACACTGACCTACGCAGTTTTGAGCGAAATCTGTTCTGTTAGATGCAGACTATCAGAAGCGCGGAGTCATTCTGGCAGCACAACCTAACAGATTATGCTACAAAAAAAGGCATTTTATAGAAGTCGAAAATGGAAATTTCTTAGGGGTTATGAATGTGGATTTTCTGAGGCATTGCTCCCGCATCCTTCTGTTTTTTACAGTTCTTTTTCTGACACTAATAGAAATTTCAGGAAAAGCACAACCTATAAAGAATGCCGCTACGAACAAAAAAAACACGGAAGTTGCACTGGTAGATGCAAAGAATATCTCTGCAACACAGATTCGAGTCGGCGAAAAATTGACGTACAACATCAAGCTTGGATGGGTATCAATCGGTAAAAGAACAGATCATGTAATTGAAAAAATGCCATTTAATGGACATCAAGCATATAAGGTCCAATCTGAAGCGAAAACGAGTTCACTGGCGAAAGTTTACAGTTTTCGTAATCTTCAGTATACATATCTCAATGTTAATGGACTCAACCCTATCCATTTTAGAAATCAACTGAAAGATAGGAAATATACTGCCAAAGTAGGAATTGATTTTAACGATGATGAAGCAGAATATCAGAAAATCTCACAATTAAATCCAAAATCTAAAGAGAAAACTGAGAAAAAAACGTTAGAAATACCGACAGGTACACAAGATGAACTTTCAATGATATATCTCCTGAGGCGTAAGCAATTGGTACCAGGAACTACATACTTTTTCCCACTCATTAGTAAAGGTAAGGTATTGAAGGTCAAGTTACATGTCAAACACGGAGAAACGTTAAAGGTAAAAGGATTGGGACGTATCAGAACACTTGTGGTACAGACTTCTGAAGGATCACGACTTTGGTTAACAGATGACACACGGCATATCCCTGTCCGAATTGAAGCTGAAATGAAGATCGGTAAAGTGAGAGCTAATTTGTCAAACATTGAACATATCAGGTAAAATGAGCAGAAGGATTTTTTTCGTGCTGGAACATATTAGCCAAGAACATATAAGAATGGAACATATTAGAAAGTCAGAAATATTTCAGACCCTGGTAGATCGCATCAGGAATGGAGAAAAACTTCCATGCATACGAGGATTGGTGAACGCATCAATTGCTTATTTCTTGGCATCCCTCCTGGAAGAATTCTACGATGAATCTTTCCTTTTTGTGTTTCCATCTCACAGAGAGTCAGAACAGGCTTTGGAAGAGGTCCGCACATTCCAAAATATACAGTCTGAATATAGAGCATCTCAAGATATTTCACATAGAGATTGTCTGCTGTTTCCACCATGGCAAAATACACTGCTTGAGGGGGCAGCACCGAGTAAGAATATATCAGTTGAAAGAATGCGTTGTCTACACAGATTAGTCTCAAAACCGTGTCGTCCAGACAATGATAATTCTTTAGCAAGAACATCTCCTTGTGCAGTTTTTACATCTATCCGATCATTGCTTTATAAACTCGCTCCGAGAGAAATACTCACGGCAGCATGTCGCATCCTCAGAAAAGAGGATGAGATAGAATTTCACGAGTTTGTATCATTCTTGATTCGTAGCGGTTACCGTCAAGTTGAACTGGTAGAGACAAAAGGGGAATTTGCACATAGGGGGGATATCGTTGATGTCTACCCTCTTACTTCAGACTCACCTGTTAGGTTTGATTTTTTTGGTGATGAGATTGATGATATACGGCTATTTGACACAACATCACAAGTCTCAATAGAGAGAGTTTCTTCCATGATCATTACGCCAGTGTCTGAAGTTTGTCCCGCTGACATCTCTATACCGCACTGGAAATCTGAGACAGAAAAGTTGATGAATCAAGTTGGGCAATCCACAGAACACATCAATCACATTAGGAATATCACACAGAAATTAGAAGAAAACCTAAAAAGATCAAAGACAGAAAGTTGGGATGTAATTGATAATCCCCCTCTCGACGTTGATGGAATAGAGGTATTCTTGCCAATGCTATATCCAAGAACAGATATGTTGACAGACTATCTCTTAGATGGGACGATTGTTGTCTCGGTAGAACCGCGTTGGCAAATGCGTGAAGTTGAGCAGATGCATGATCAGCTACAGGAGATAATTGACAGCAAGTTATCAGAAGGTAAATTCATACCGCCTCTTGATAGCATATTATTAGATACAGATATGCTTCAGTCTACGTTTGATGATTATACTAACATCACAGTCTCTTTAGCATCTTCCGCTATCAACAGCAAGGATTCTGCCGAAGGCAACCTATCTGTTGAGGACTCTGAGATACACTTTGACATGAAACCGATCGGTCTCGGTACAGGCAACTACCAAATGGTGATAGACCATCTCAGCAGATGGACAAGAAAGGGTTATTTAATCAACGTTTTCTGTGAAACACCACAACAAGCGAAACGCGTTTCAGAAATTCTCATAGAACGTGATCTGCCACCAGAATATACTTCGGTCACGGTAGGGTACATCTCTGAAGGATTCTTGAGCGAATCTCTCAAACTAATTTTTATCTCTGAAAATGAGATATTTGGCAATCGTCAACGACGTTCTGTGGTAAAGAAGAGAAACACCAACGGAGCTCCGATCCTAAGTCTCGTTGATTTGAAAGTCGGAGACCATGTTGTTCATGTTTCCCACGGGATAGCAATATATGAAGGTATCCGCAGGATTGATATAGATGAACAAGCTCAGGACTTTCTGGTTCTTAGATACAGAGAAGACGATGTGCTTTATGTGCCGACATATCAAGTAGACCTTGTTCAGAAATACATCGGCAACAAAGATGAATCTTATTCACCTAAAATTGATTATCTGGGCGGTAAATCTTGGCAGACAAAGAAAACACGGGCAAAAGCCGCTGTGGAGGAAATGGCTGCAGAACTCCTAAAATTATATGCTGCACGACAAGCGAACAGAGGCTTTAGTTTCCCGAGCGAAGTACAGTGGGAAGGTGAATTTGAGGCACTCTTTCCATTCCAAGAAACTGATGACCAACGACAAGCAATTGAAGATGTTAAAGCTGATATGGAAACAGAAAGACCGATGGATAGACTGATCTGTGGTGATGTCGGATACGGTAAGACAGAAGTTGCTTTACGTGCTGCCTTTAAAGCTGTGATGGCAGAGAAACAGGTAGCAGTCCTTGTACCGACAACAATTCTTGCACTCCAGCACTATGATACTTTTGAGAAACGGTTTAAACCTTTTCCTATCCATCTTGAAATGCTGAACAGATTCAGAAGTCAAAAAGAAATCCGGGCTATTAAAGAAAAACTTGCAGAAGGGACATTAGATATCGTTATCGGCACACATTCTCTGCTATCAAAAACTGTCTCATTTGATAATCTTGGACTCCTTATTGTTGACGAAGAGCATCGTTTCGGTGTAAAACATAAAGAAAAGATAAAGCAGTTTAAAGAGACAGTTGATGTGCTTACGCTAACAGCAACCCCGATTCCAAGGACATTACACATGTCGCTTGTTGGTATTAGAGATTTTAGTATTATCAACACACCTCCTGCAAATAGATTACCAATTCAGACGCATGTGATGCCTTATAGTTCTAAGGTAATTAAAGATGCAATAATGAACGAGATGGCACGGGATGGACAGATATTCTTCGTGCATAACCGTGTTCAGAATATATCAACAATCGCAAACACTATACAGGAACTTGTCCCTAAGGCACGTGTGGCAATTGCACATGGGCAGATGCCAGAACGCGAATTAGAGAATGTTATGTTAGAATTTGTCAGACACAAACATGATATACTTGTCTGTACTATGATCATTGAGTCCGGTTTAGATATACCTAATGTGAATACTATCATGATAAATAGAGCAGATGCGTTCGGTTTAGCACAGTTGTATCAACTTCGCGGACGAGTCGGACGGGCTGATGAACAGGCTTACGGTTACCTCTTTTATCCACAAGACAAAGCAATTACGGAAAAAGCACAGAAACGACTTCGCGTAATTGAAGAATTCACAGACCTCGGATCCGGCTTCAAGATTGCCTTAAGGGACTTAGAAATAAGAGGGGCTGGAAATATACTCGGTTCACAGCAACACGGACATATCACGAATGTCGGATATGAACTCTACTGTAAATTGCTGGATGATGCTGTGAAAAAACTAAAAGGTGAAAAGGTTGAAGAAGAAATAGAGACCAGTATAAATCTACCGATTGACGCCTTTCTACCTGATGAATACATACCTGACAGCCGGCAGAAAGTATCTATCTATAAGAAGATGTCGGCAATAAAGTCCGAAATGGAGAAGCACGAATTGACGAATGAACTAATTGATAGATATGGCACTTTACCTGAACCTGTCGAGATGTTGTTAGAAATATGCAGTATCAAGTATCTTTGTCAAAAATTGGGGATTACATCGATCGTCGCTGGCGGAAAACGGATTAAGGTGACATTTGATGACGCTAATCCAAAAATTGACGTGGCACAATTTGTTGAAGCTGTTCAAGATAACCCTCAACTGGAATTACGACCACCCGCTCAACTCTTAATTAGCATAGAAGAAACGAATAGCAAAAAACTATTGAACGAATTGCAACAGAATCTTAATATGTTTATAAAATGTTAATAATAAACTCTTGTAATAAGGTCCGGTAGGTGCGATATCCTTATCGCACATCATAACAATTGAAAGGAGAATTTCAAAGTGAAAAAATTATTTATTGTTGCTACATTAGTCGTAGCAAATTGTCTACTCACTTGGTCCCTTGTCCAATCCGACAATCATGAAGTAGCAGAAGTTGAGATAGACAAGAAAAGCATTATTATAGCCGAATATAAATGGAACGGTGAACTTCATCAGATTTCACTGGCTGAACTTGAAGCTGCAATCGCAGAATTACCGACCTACAGGCAACGAAACTATGCGAATAAAAAAGGTAAAGCAGAATATCTTGAAATCTATATTGATGAAAAACTCAAACTGCTACAGGCTACAGATGAAGGTTTTGATAAGTTAGAAGACTTCCTAAAGAGCATGGAAGATTACTCCCATCAACTGATGGTTGAAAAACTCACAGAAATGGAAGTTGATGAAAAAATCTCCATTACCGATGGTGATTTGATTGCATATTATGAGGAAAATAAGAGAGATTACATAGAAGAAGAAAAAGTGCGTGCGACCTGTATTACACTTGATGATGAAGACTTCGCAAATGAGACTTTAGACAAGATTCTTGCGGGGAAAGACATAAAAGATATGGCTAAAGAACTCACAGAGACGAATAAAGTGGCGAACGGTCCAGGTACAAGCCAGAAAGACCCGGGTAATACACAGTTCTTTGCAAAATCTGCATCTCCTAATTGGTCAGAATTCATTGATGAGGTTTTTGAAATGAAGGTCAATGACATGACCGAAACTGTTTTTGAAACAGAAGTCGGAGAGGATACATTTTACCTGATTTTTCGTAAAGAGGAAGAGAAACCGGAACGCCAGAGAGAATTTGATGAGGTCAAGTCAGATATCAATCGGAAGGTTGTACGCGAGAAAAAACGCGCACGGATCCTTGAATGGGTAGAAGAAATCTCAAAAGCTGGTAAACTCAAAACCTATCCTGAGAATATACCACAACCAATTCTACCAGAACCAGAAAATACGAAACCAGAAAATACGAAAAATGGTAAAGACTCTGACAACTAATGTCTGAAACTTACCAAAAGGAGGAAGAATAAATGAAAAGATTTAGTATTGTTCACACTTTACTGTTTGTTGCACTAATCGCAACACTTCCATTCTTATATAGTTGTGGTGACAAAGCAATCGGGGCAGATGGAACCGTTATCGCTGAATTTGAATGGGATGGAAAACAGAGAATCACACTTGAGGAAATGATGCAAGAGATCAGTGAACTCCCTGAATATAAACAACGGCAATACCGAGATAAAGCGGGACTTGAAGAATACATGACACTTATGGCAGAAAGCCGACTCATCTTGTGTCTCGCTAAAGACAAAAAACTGAATGAAGATCCTGAAATCCTTAAAAAAGTACAGAATTATCTTATAGACCTAATGGTAGAAAAGATCACTGAACAAGAGGTAGAAAGCAAACTCCTCTTGTCAGAAGAGGATTATCTCAATTACTATGAGGCAAATAAAGAGGATTATATTCGTCCCGCACAGGTTAAACTGATGTGCATCACACTCATCGATAAACAACGCGCGGATGAAGTTTTCGCTGAACTGAAAGCAGGAAAAGACATCGCTCTCGCAGCGCAAGAACTATCTGATAGAGGTGAATTGGTAGGACCCGGTGCTAACCCTGAAACACCTGGAGATACCGATTATATCGGTAAAAACTCCTATCCATCTGGAACAGAACCTTTTATGGAAGCTGCCTTCAATGCCGAAATAGACAAACTCCATCCTTCTGTCATTGAAGTAGAGGTGCAGGGAGCAAAATACTACATGATGTTTGTCAAGAAAGAAGCCAGAGATGCCTTTCAAAGACCCTTCAGCGAAGAGGAAGTCCGCAGAAGTGTCGTCAGGAAAGCTGAACGTGAACGACGGGATATGCTGATGAAAAACTGGACAACAAAACTCCGAGAACGGGCTGAAGTTAAAACATTCATAGACCGTATCCCTGAAGATAAAGTTACAGAAGAGGAACAACAGCAAGAGGAACAACAGACTGAAGAATCTTCTGAACAACCTACGCCAGAGAAATAATACCAATTTTAATTATTATTCTTCCATTCTTCCGTAG
>CAZURU010000109.1:11992-13570 GCA_964623585.1 uncultured bacterium | reverse complement strand
ACATCTATGCGAAATATAGAGGCAGACAGAACAGAAAACTCGCTGAAAAGTTTCCAGGGTGCCGATACTTCATTGCCGATGAGGAAAAGATTGAAGAAGTCACTATTGATGAGCTTCGGCAGGATGAGGAGTAACTTTCGTTTTCCAAAAAAGCGCGTAGGCTAAACACCTGGGGACACGCTCTGCTCACCGCACGGAGGCGTTTTCTCTTTCCATCTGTACTAAAGTATCTTTCATCTGTTTTCGAACATGCATTTGGGATATAAGCAAGCGTGTCTATTTCTTCTTCTTCTGAACACTTTTGAAATTCTGCATCTGTATTAGCGATGTCTGTTCTCGTTGCCAGTCTGCCGCGTGGAACTATCCCAGATCTGTTTTCTATAAGTTCTTCATACTTATCTTTACTATAGTTTCCTTGTTTTTGTCCAATTACTTAGGATGGTGGTTTAGCATTGAATGGTTATCAATACCAATCCCCATCTGCTTTCAAGAGAGGTCAAAAGGTCTCAAAGGACAATACCCTACCTTTGAAACCCTTATCATAGCTGGGCACCAGCCTTTTTCAAGAAATCTTTGGTGCCGGAAAAAGCAATAAAACCGTGATTTTGATCTCCTTTTTCTCTGAAAGGTATGTAGAAGTATTTTGCTACCTTTCAAAGCGTTATTTTCTCAATACGTGTATGCGTTTGTGTGCATTCAGAACTGGTATGGCTTTCCACACTCATTGGACAAAAGAAAGGTAGTTTGGACATTTTTATCCTATTAGGACTTCTCAACTAATTGAATGGCTTTGCCTCATGGATCCAAACTATTGACTTAAATCTCATTTTGTAGTATAATACTTGACAGTGTTTCAGTTTACTAACTTTATCAGTGATTTACAGAAATAATTCCTGCTGAATTGGAATGAATGTAGTCAAGTAAATACAACAAGACTTGACAGTATCTAAACTCATAGATTTAAGACATGAATGTAATCCGCCATTTTGTAAACGGTTTTTTGATAGGAATAGCAAATATCATACCAGGAATGAGTGGTGGAACTATAGCACTTGTATTGGGAATATATGAACGTTTAATCTCTGCACTACATAGGATTGGACTTACAACCTTAAAGAGTTTATTCAGGTTACTCACATTTAGAAAAAATGCGTACTCAGATTTCAAATCTGAACTTGGAAGGATAGATTTTGGATTTCTGTTTATGATGGGTATTGGTGTAATTGCAGCAGTGTTGGTGTTGACAGAATTACTTGAGTACCTATATCATAAACACCATGAAGCAACTTACGGTTTCTTTTTCGGTTTAGTTTTAACATCAATTCTCATTCCATTGAGATTACTAAAGGGGTTTAGTTGGCGAGAATTACTCATTCTTATAATGGCTATTGCGCTGATTGTATGTATAGAAGAATTTAAGAAAAGTGCAGCAGCAGAAACATCGCATACAACTGAACATATTACAGTTTCAATATGGACATTAGTCTTTTATTTTGCATGTGGTGCAGTTGTAATATCGGCAATGATTCTACCGGGTGTCAGCGGTTCTTTTCTTTTAGTCGCATTCGGTGCTTATTT
>CAZURU010000109.1:0-11892 GCA_964623585.1 uncultured bacterium | reverse complement strand
TACGATACAGCACATCTATTACCCAGTCTCGACCAAAGTTTCTTGGTCACTGCAAGCGTATTCTTGATCGGATGTGCTATTATCCTTGTTTTCTACCGATTAGAGAAGGAGACAGGATGACGAAAAAAATCGGACTATTTGTCAACACAACAAAGGAGAACGCAAAACAGGTTGTTACTGATGTAATTACACTGCTAAAGAGTAAAGAAGTTCAACCCCTAATACCTAACGAACAGGCTTTACTTCTGGGATTAACACAAACGGGTATCTCCACTGAACAGATGGTTGATGAATCAGAACTTGTGATCGTTTTGGGAGGGGATGGCACGCTTCTGAGCGCAGCACACACAACAAATATTGAAAATGTTCCTATTCTGGCAATAAACATCGGTAATCTCGGTTTCCTTACAGATGCGTCAATATATGATCTGATACCAACACTAAAAGCAACATTGAACGGTGAATACCGCATTGAACACCGTATGATGTTAGAAGTGAGTGTAAATTATCACGGGACACAGACATTCCATGCTTATGCACTTAACGATGTGGTCATACGGGAATACACACGACTCATAGAATTGGATGCTTATGTTGATGGGGAGTTCTTTATACCGTATAATGCAGATGGACTTATTGTTGCTACACCAAGTGGATCAACAGGATATTCAATGTCAGGTGGCGGGACAATCGTTGCACCACAGTTGGAGGCAATCTTACTCACACCTATTGCACCACACAGTCTCACTGTCCGACCGTTTATCGCACACGGGGACGCAGAGATTAAGGTTGAGATGCATTCCACTTATGAGAGTTTAGACCTGTTTATAGATGGACAGCGAGAAACACACACACTAACCAGAGATGCAGCAATAATTATAAAGAAAGCAGATCGAACCATTCAACTTATACGTTCTAAGAACCATAGTTACTATAAAGCACTACGTGAAAAGCTCATGTTAGGTGAAAGAATAAAGTAAGAACCAAAAGGTAGATACCGTGATAGAAGAGATCTCTATCCGTAATATAGCTTTAATAGATGAATTAGAATTGGAACTCTCCCCTGGACTCAATATCTTTACAGGAGAAACCGGGGCAGGGAAGTCGGTCATTCTGAAGTCAATCGGTTTAGTTCTGGGAGAAAGAACTTCAGTTGACATCGTCCGCGCAGGTGCGGATTCTGCATCAGTAGAGGTCTGTATCAAACCTAATGAACAGCTCAATATAGAAATAGGAGACAGCGATTCACTAATTCTTTCAAGGCATATCAGCGCAAATGGGAGAAGTCGCTGTCGCGTCAACGGAGAGTTGGTAAATCTAAAACAGTTAGAACAAATCGGGGCATCACTCATAGACATTCATGGGCAGCACCAACATCAATCTCTATTCAAAATAGAAACGCACCTTGAACTATTAGATGACTTTGGTGAAACAAACGCAGAACGAGAATCTGTAAGGGAAAAATATAATCATCTCATTGAATTACAAAGTGAGATGGAAACCCTATTACATTCATTGAAGACTTCTGAACGCGAGAAAGAACTGCTCGAATTTGAGGTAAGAGAACTGTCAACAGCGAATCTTATTGACGGTGAGGAAGAGGAACTCACTGCAGAATTAAGTATACTAAACAGTGCAGAACAACTCTTCGAATCTACGAATCATATATATAATCAACTCGAAGGAGATATAGGAGGAGAATTCAGCACAGTAAGCACCAGTAGCAGTGTGTCTACATTGCAGAATCTCAGAGAAGCAACAAGGATACTGTCAAAACTCATTGAAATTGATCCCGCTCTAACTGATTTAAGTGATAGACTTGAGTCAACCTTATACGAATTGGAAGATATAGCACAACAAATAAGTGACTACGCAGGCAAGGTAGAATTTAATCCTATGCGACTCTCCGAGATTACAGAACGGTTAGATCTCATAACAAAATTTAAAAGACGGTATGGCAATTCAATAAATGAAATGTTAAAATATCTAAATGATGCTCAGAAAAAGTTAGAGGATTTAGAACTCGGATCAGATAAAATAGAAGAGATTAAAGAACAAATTGAGGATGATAGAAATCAATTACAGCAGTTGTGTATCGTATTATCCGACAGACGAAAAAAAGTTTCAGAAAAACTTTCTTTATTGGTTCAGAATGAACTGCAAGAATTAGGGATGGAGAAAGCCGAATTCCTAACCGCTGTTGAACCCATTCAAGATGACAAAGGATTTGTAAAGATTGATGGAAACAGATACGCGGTTAGAGAACATGGGATGGACAAAGTAGAGTTTCTGATTGCACCGAATGTTGGTTCAGTTTTGCGTCCATTAACAAAAATCGCTTCGGGTGGAGAAATCTCACGTGTCATGCTTGCACTAAAAACTGTACTTGTTCAAGTCGACAATATACCTACTGTACTATTTGATGAAATCGATAGCGGTATCGGTGGAAAAATCGCTGATATAGTCGGCAAGAAACTAAAAAAACTCTCTCAGAATACACAAGTTATCTGTATCACACATCTACCTCAAATTGCGCGGTTCGCTGATCGGCATTTCTTAGTAGAGAAAGAAGTAGTTGGTGAACAGACATTGATTTCAGCAAAACCACTCACAGACCCAGAACGTGTCAATGAGATTGCACGCATGCATGGCGGGGAAGAAACAGAAGTTGGACTTGCTCATGCAAGGGAATTATTGAGTAGATAGAACAGTCAAAGGAAGATTTACAATGGATGAAAGATTTAAGCAATCTGACGGTACAAACGTCTATACCGGCTGTGAGTTACTCGTCAAAGGTTCATTAGAAAGCGGTGTCAGTCTTCTGACAGGATACCCTGGGTCCCCACTGGCAGAAGTCTTTGATGTGATGGAGCGGAATACTGATCTCTTCACATCAAATGGGATAGTGGCACAGATTGCTAATAATGAGGCTTTGAGTATTGCCCGACTAAACGGTTCGCAGATGGCCGAGATGCGATCAATTGCATTCATGAAGAGTGTCGGATTACATGTCGCTTCAGACGCTCTTGCAATCTGTAATCTTGCAGGCACTACCGGCGGTGCTGTCGTCGTTGTCGGTGATGACACATGGTCATATAGCACACAAGTTCCCGCAGATTCAAGAAACATTGCCCGGCACTTATATATGCCGTTATTGGAACCATCAACTTGGCAGGAACTAAAAGATTGGATAGATTGTGCATTCCAAATCTCATCTGCGGCTAATCTTTACACATGTTTCCTAACAACACAGAACCAGGCTGATGGAGGTGGAATTGTTGAGTTAAATCCGAATGTCTATCCATCAATAAGCAATTTAACCAAAACAGAACTCAACTCAGAACTCATATCCGTAGACGACAGAGTAATCTTACCGCCAGATACAGTTCGAGTAGAGATCGACACGCTGCAGAAAAGATTCCCTGCAGCATTAGAAACAGCACGGAAATTAAAACTCAATACGATAATCAATCCTAACAGAAACAATCCAACTTCAACAAATAATGAGAATAAGATCGGATTCTTAGCAGCTGGCTTCAGCTATACTTATCTCGAACATGCATTAACTGAACTAAATCTAAGCGGAACTGTACCTATCCTAAAACTTGGTATGACTCATCCACTTGATCACGATATCATCCATGAATTCGCGAAGAATCTGGATGAATTGTTTGTCATTGAGGAAAAAAGACCGATACTGGAAAACGAAGTCAAAGCTATATTGACTGATATGTATCAAAATGACAAGCTAGATAGATACGTAAAGGTTTGGGGAAAACAGTTCCCTAATGGATTATCAGGAATACCGGTAGAATCAGGATTAGACACCTCTATTCTGATTGACAGACTGATCCCGTTATTTTCAAAGAATGGATCAGAAAAGGAACAATATATTTCTGTTCCTATTGATTTAGATCACTTAAAGCGAGAAGCAGATTTACAAGAACATGTCACACAATTAACAGTTGAGATTCCACAACGGACACCAACGTTCTGTCCAGGATGTCCACATAGAGATTCATCAAGTGTTTTCCTTGAAATTACGAAGCAATTCATGGATGCAGATTATATGAAAAAAAATCATGATTCTCCAGCAGTAGACCTTATTTTTCATGGGGACATAGGGTGCTATTCTATGTTAAAATACGAACCTTTTCCTCGTCTTATGCACAATCTGTCCGCAATGGCATTGGGTGGTGGGGCTGGAGCAGGAATTGATCCGTTTATCCAAAACAAACAGATCGTATTCATGGGAGACTCAACATTTTTCCATGGTGGCATGTCTGCAATATCAGATTCAATCAAGAACAACCAAGACATAGCATACATCATTCTTGACAACCAAACAACTGGTATGACCGGACATCAACCAACTCCTGCTGATCCGGTTGACATCCTCGGGAATCCAACTTTTGCACAAGATATTGAAAAAGTCGCACACGGATTAGCAGGTGATTCTGAGATAACTATTGTACGCGTAAATCCAGAAGACAGAGCCAACTACAAGAAATACCTTGAAAGAGCCATACTAAAAGATGGCATAAAGATTGTAATAGCAGACAAAGAATGTGCAATTACTTTACATAGAAGACTACGGCGAGAAAAACAGACTATAATAGAAAAGAACGGATTCTTAAAGGAAGAAAAACACATTAACATTACGCCAGAAGTCTGTGAATTTTGCTTAGAATGCACAAAATCCACTGGATGTCCAGCATTGAAGATAGTAGATACAGATTATGGTAACAAAATCGCTATTGACCGCTCAAACTGTGTAACAGATGGAGCATGTGCACGTATTAAATGGGCATGTCCCTCTTTTGAAGAGGTCGTCATAACGCGGAAACGCCCCCCACGCACAAGAACAATACAACAGATACAAAAACCTATCAAGATAGAAACAAAGGAACAAGACGAATGGGGGGATTCTGGACTCTCAACGCTACTCTCACAACTTAACATTGACACGACATTTCCCTTACCGCCACCACCTATAAAGTCGATAGATAAAATTTGGAATGTTTACGCAGCAGGAGTAGGTGGTATGGGTATAGGCACAATTTCTAAAATCCTTGTCGTAGCAGGATATTTGCAGGGATATCACGTAGATTTTTGCGATAGGAAAGGTCTGGCAATCCGTAATGGTGGAACATACACACATGTCACGTACACGACTGAAGAAATGAAAATCTCACCTATAATACCTTACGGAAAAGCCGATTTAGTATTAGGACTTGACATATTAGAGGCAGTCAGGGGCGTCGTCTCAGACTCTGTTTTCAAGATTGCATCCGCAAATCGCACAGCAGCAGTCGTAAATACGGCAAAAACAGAGACAATTTCAACACTTATCGGTAAAGATGACTTTGATACAGGCGATTTAGAAGAGACAATAAAAAGATGTACAAACTCATATTTGGGTGTTAATCTGTTTGAAGTTTCTGAACACCTATTTGGAACAAAACTATACGCGAATATCATGCTAATTGGTACAGCATTTCAAAGAGGATTGATACCACTTGAATTACAGCCACTTCGCATTGCATTGAAACAGATGGTGAAAAAATCAAATTTGAAACAGAATTTAAATGCATTTGAAGTAGGTAGATACTTAGCAGTCTACGAAATTGATGAAAGTCAACTCTTACAATCGGTTTATGATACACCTAAAGAAACTTTTGAAAAGACTCTACAAGAGAAGAGTAAAATTCTCTCTGAAAAATTCCGAGGTAAATACCTATCATCCAGCTATGTTAATTTGGTTGAAAGAATAATTGAAAAACTAAGTCTTGATGACCAAACGAATAGAAGTCTTGTTATATATATCTATGACCTAATTCAGTTTGAGAATATCAATTATGCTGAATTGTATATTGAAAAAATATCACACATTTTTGACAATGATTCAGGTAATTATGAAGCAACAAAAGCATCTATAAAATACTTACACAAGGTTATGCTGATAAAAGATGAAGTCTATGTGTCTCATATACTGACGAGTAAAGAAAAGTTGGCTCGTGATAAAATCCGCTATAATGTAGATGAGAAGAACGGAGACAGAATCAAGTATTTACACCTGAATAGACCACATTTCACAGTGATGGGTATTGATATTGAATATGATATGGATACTAGGAATTGGATGTTGCATATTATGAAAAGAATGAAATTCCTAAGAAGATGGTTATCTAAATGGCATGCAAAAGAACGTGAATTCAGAGAATGGTATATCAAGGAAGTTATAGACACCTTCAATCCGGATAACGAGGCTACGTATACAAAGCATGTAGAAGCAATAAAGTGTGTTGAATCTGTTAGGGGTTATAGAGAGATACGTTATCCAAAAATGCAAGAAGCAAAAGAGACAGTAGCAAAACTGATTGGGTAAGGTTCCGGTGAGTTTTCAATAGTATTATACACTTAAACAGAAAAAACAGTTACATTAACAAAGTCGTCAAATGGATATCTCACATCAGGTTACGGGTCATACGAAGATTATCGGGGTCATAGGTTCACCCATATCACATAGTCGTTCTCCGCAGATGCACAATGCTGCGATCGCTAAAGCTGGTCTTGACTATGTTTATGTTCCATTTCACGTAGCGGCTGATGCAATTGAAGACGCAATAAATGGCTTCAGAGCGATAAATGTAGTTGGAATAAATGTTACCATACCGCATAAACAATCGGTCATGCCATTTCTTACATCTATTTCAAGAGAGGCAGAACTTATTGGTGCAGTCAATACATTGACTTTCAGTGATGGAGAAATTCATGGTGAAAACACAGATGCCCCCGGTTTCATAAAGGCTATGGAAGAAGCTGGGGCATCTTCTCCTAAGGGCAAAGATGTTGTCGTAATCGGTGCTGGTGGTTCAGCAAGAGCTATTGTCGTTGCATTAACACTCATAGGAGCAAAAAAAGTTACTATTGCAAACCGAACTGAGACTAAAGCAATCGCTTTAGCTGAAGAACTTTCTGATAAAATAAATGCAAACAACGAAACTGATGGTTACATCACACAACTTATCGGTATGGGACTAACAGACGCGAGATTGTCATACGCAGTTAGTGAATGTACACTGATTGTAAATACCACATCTGCAACTATGGATAAGACACACCCACTACTAATAGACCAGAATTGGATACATTCAACCACAACTGTCTATGATATTGTATACACTCCACCAATGACAACGTTATTAATAGCAGCATCTAATAAAGGATGCACCATTGTAGGGGGAATTGGAATGTTAGTCCACCAAGGTGCAATTGCATTTGAGCGATGGACAGGTGTTAAACCGTGTGTATATACCATGAGAGCTGCACTTGCATAAGGCATTTTCGGTAGTCAGCTATAATCCAAAGAAAACGGATTTACTAAACTATATCAGGAAGGATCAGACATGCAAGAAGAACAGAAAAGAGATGAGACAGAAGAACAGAATACGGAAATTCAGGAAGAACAGCAAATTGATGAAGATAACCAGACTGAGCAAGTCGGACAATCTATTAGATTTGTTATATTAGGCACACACTATACAATTAGACCTACAGATGAATTAACTGCCGATGACATTGATGTTCTAATAGCTTATGTCAAGAATCGGATTGATAGGTATTCACAGAAAGGATATGATCATTCACGAATACCAATACTCGTTGCTTTTGACATTGCAAACGAACTGAAGGAATTGCAGCAATTCTATGAACTTCCCATAAACCGTGCAATAGATAAGCTCAAATTTGTTCTTGAACCCGAATAAGTCAGTCCGAATTTTTCTGAATGCAGTGTTGTTTAAACATCACATACACATATAGATTAATGACTGCTTAATGACTGAAGGAGACTTAACTTTAATTTTTTTTGAATTAAAACTTAAATTGTGTTAAAATAATATGTAACACGTCTTATGTGAAATATATAACTTACACCGTTTACACATCAATATTGGAGGAATTCCATGAAAATCATAGGAACACTTTCTATTACTGCTTTTCTTTTCATGAGTATTACAATTATAGGCTGTGGTAAACTCAGCGAAGAAGAGTTTGAAATGTGGAAGAATGAACATGTGGCACAAATTGACCAGTCCAACACCGAGATCAAAGCTGAAATTACTAAGTTAGATTCCAAGGTTGATCAGAACAACAAAGCAACGATGGAAGCAATTTCTAAAGCGAAAGATGAAGCTATTGCTGCTTCACAGCAAGGGGATGCAGATACGATCGCTGCTGCAGAGCAGAAATCCAAAGAAGAAGACGCAAAACTGCGTGCTGCTTTATCTAAAGATATTAGCATGCAGGTAGAGAAAGTTCAGGAATTTGCAAAAGCTGAAGATGCAAAGACTAATAGTCAGTTAAAAGGTTTGTCTGATTTACTCAGCGCGTTAGCTGATGATGTAAAGAAATTGACGACAATAGTAACTGAAAATTCTGAAGACATCTTAAATTTAAAGGAAGAAGTCGCTTCAAAACCGACGCTTCTTGTAACAGTAAATTTCAACAGTGGACATACTGCTCTTTCCAAAGAAGGCAAAGAAATGCTTGATGGAATCGTTGGACAAATTTTAGAAAATCCAGAAGCAAAAGTACTAATTGTAGGACATGCAGATGGTACACCAGTTCTCAGCGGTAACCATAAAAGTAATTGGGATCTTTCTCAATCAAGGGCGAATTCTGCTGCAAAATACCTAAAAGGAAAAGGTGTTGACGCAGCCAGAATAGAAGCAATTGGAAAAGCACATACAGACCCAGTTGCACCGCAAAATACGACCGCCGGTAGAGCAATGAATCGACGGGTAGAAGTCATTCTTAATCCATCTGGTTCAAACTAGTCGGAAGTTCTTATTGTTATTACACGGATATAAAATCTGAAGGTGTTAGGATGTCCTACAATGGGCATCCTTATTTCTTATGAGTATAGATTTAGTGGTAGTTTCTATGCGTCTTATTACAATCATATTGCTTCTTGCTTGTCGATCTATTGGTCTGTCATTTTAGTATAAGTTCCAAGTTCTGATCTCTCCAACGGTAATCCTTGAAAAATGTAAAGTATCCCCTTCTGTTTCTAATCTGTATCGTGTTCGGCGTCATCATCGGACGCTATTCGGAAACACCTATAGCACTCCTTTGTCTATTAGCAGCAATAGGTGCATTTGTATTTATAAGTATGGAATTAGCAATTTATGTGTTGCTAGTTTGTCTGCCGTTTTCTTTCCGTTATATCATCCCAAATCTACTTGAGATACAAACACCAACGGAACCGTTGTTAGGGATGCTGACAGCAGCCTATCTGACGATGAAGATTGTAAGCTATTTCCTCGGTAGACAAACAGAAGGTAACAAGTTTCCGTTTCGAGTACCACTCTGTTTATTCATACTTGTCACCTTCTTATCTGCGGTCAATACGCCAGACCTTTTCGGCACGATAAAGGGGGGTATACGTGCTTCTACTTATATCATGTTCAGTGTGGTAGTGTATGATGTGGTCCAACATCGTCACAGGCTAAAACATATATATATAGCATCATTTCCAAGTGCTGCGATAGCAGTTGGGTGGACGATAATTGTGCTATTCTATAATATTGATCAATGGCAGTGGACAAGCTCCTTTACGGACTCACCCTTTACAAACTACTCTGTCTACGGTTCGTTTACAGCTATCTTCTTCCTAATCTGTCTCAGCCGTCTGTTTTTTGACAATAGCCAATATGACCGTGTCTTGTGGACAGGGTGGCTAATTATCTTCGGTTTTGGATTGATTATGTGCTTCTCAAGAGGGGTTTGGCTTTCAGTAATATTCGCGGTTGGTTTCATGATACTACAATTAGGTAGAGGTGTTACACATAAAAAGTTGATGTTTGTCGGTGCTGTAGGTCTAATTCTATTGGTATGTTTAAGCTTGCCGGGTGTATACAGTGCGGTGATTGAGAGAATCTCTACTACGGTAGATGTGGACTATGCGTCTAATCGTGCACGACTCATGCGGTGGGGCCAGGCAGCAACGATGTTCGTTGAGAGTCCTATATTAGGAAAAGGTTATGGGGCATTTGCCATGTTGTATGAGGAGGATGTCTCACTTGTTGGCAGCTACATTGCCCAATACCAGTTAGGTGCACATAGTGAATACCTTCAAGTGATGGCAGAGATGGGAATCATAGGTTTCGTTATTTGGATGTGGTTAATTCTTGTTTTTCTGCGATACGGATTTCGCTCGCTTACAAGAATTAAGGATGCTTTTTTTAGATCCATAATCATCGGTCTAATGGCTGCTGAACTTTCATTGTTGGTACATTTCATCGTCAACAATCTTCTGAACGGTGATGCTGTCGGGGTTCCATTTTGGGGTATTTATGGTCTACTTCCAGCAGTCGTAAATATTGCAGAACACAGCGAAGAAACCCTACCATATAAAACTCAAAATAAGGTATAATCTTAGAATAGATTTCTACAATCAGAGGGGAAAGTTATGAACATAATCCATATCATTTCAGATACATTTAGACGTGACAACTTAGATGTCTACGGAGGTAAAGGATATTGTCCGGCACTCAATGCATTTGCAGAGAAGTGTATTGTATTCAACAGAGCATATATTACAAGTTTTCCAACAGTGCCGATTCGAGGAGATTTAGTCACGGGTGAAGTCGGGATATGTCGCCGGGGTTGGGAACCTCTTCAACGCAATGTACCTGTTATAGCAAACCAACTCACAGCTGCTGGTGTTGTAAGTATGATGATCGCTGATACGCCGCATCACCTTAATAATGGATTCCTATATAATCGGGGGTTTACAGGATGGCATTGGATCCGCGGACAGGAAACTGATGTCTTAGAGACACATCCTTATGATTTTGATACAGAAGAAGTTCTACGCTATCGTAAACACACCCGCCCAAGTCCAGATAATTTACCAGCCGGTCTTAAAAATCATCTAAAGAATTCAGACTTTAGACAGAATGAAGGGGATACGTTCGTCGCACAAACAATGCAAACTGCTTGTGACTGGCTGGAAAGAAACTATCAACATGAAAACTTCTATTTAATGGTTGACACATTCGACCCGCACGAACCTTGGGATGTACCAGACTGGTACATCAGAAGGTTTGATCCAGATGACTACGATGGTCCTGAACCCATTTACCCGACATACGGTCCAAATAATATGGATGAACGCACAACAAAACGACTCAATGCATTGTACCGGGCAGAATCCTGTCTTGTTGATAATTGGATTGGCCATCTCCTACGAAAAATTGACTATATGGGATTGATGGAGAATACGATGATAATCTTCATGGCAGATCACGGATTCCTATTAGGTGAACATGGACTTATCGCCAAAAACCTTACTATGTATGAAGAAGTCATACATATTCCGCTGCTTATTTATCATCCAGATGCAACACCAAGACGCACAGATGCTCTTGCAAGTATTATTGATATTCCTGCAACCGTTGTTGATTTCTTTGGAGTAGAACGCGGAAAACAGGTAGAAGGTAATAACCTGTTACAGATTATTTTAGGTGATACTGATAAAGGGAGTGAATACGCAGTCTCTCATGGTGCATGGGGTGGTGGATGGAGTCCTGATGGAGGTAGTCCACACGGAAGTATTACAGATGGCACGTGGTCGCTACTGCTTGAACACAAAGGTGCACCAAATAAGCTCTTCCATTTACCTTCAGATCCTGAGCAGCACAAGAATAGATTTGAATCTGATAATGACGAAGCAAGAAGACTCTACCAAGCATTCTTGGACTATCTGGGACAGCACGGTGGACCTGATGAAATGGTACAACAGTTTAAAAACAGATGGTTGTGAAAACCGATCAAGTAATACCAATTTTAATTATTATTCTTCCATTCTTCCGTAGGTTGGGTTGA
>CAZURU010000108.1:0-13584 GCA_964623585.1 uncultured bacterium | reverse complement strand
TCAAAATTTTTGCATTAACACAAATCCTGTAGTATAATTTATAGCGTTGCTTATAGAGGAGAAACGTTCCAGTCACCGTTTTCATTTTTGGAGGTATTCGTCATGTTTAAACGACGGTTAGACCAATTCAAACATGAAAATATAGGAATGTTCGACCTCGCTTCCATTGGAATTACGCTTGCTCTTGCTATTGTTATCGGTTTTTTTGGAGGCAGGTGGATCGGTGGGAAATTAGGAAACGCTGAAATTGGTTCATACATCGGATTTGCACTCGGAGTCGCCGCTGGATTTATGGAAATGTTTCGATCAATAGCACGATGGAACAGGCAAATGGAACGCATGGAAAAACAGCGGCGAGACGCTGCACAAAAAGAAAAAGACACTGAAGGAGAATAACATCTAAAACAACCAAGACCCACTGCTGTTTTGACAAAGGAGTCGCTCATAATGAGGGCTGTTTTCAAATTTGATAATCAGTCTATCCATGATATCTACTCATTTATATTCACTTTCACTTTAGCAATTATTTTTGAATCACTGATAAATGGAGAAATGATAACTTCTACGCTTCCGATTTTTCTCATTGGAAGTACTATCGGGTTCAGTCTGTTCTGGCTTAATGAAATTGTAGTTTGGCGGTTCATTCTTCCTCAAAAAACAGAACAAACAAAGTACTTACAAGGTATAATCTTTTTCAGTAGGTACACAGTTATCGGAGGATTACTCTATTTCTTGTTTGTTTCAATAGATATCATATATGTAATCATAACTTGCACAGTTTATTTAGGGGGCACATGGTTCGGTAGATTCTTTAGCAAAACAGGTCATAAGAATAGGGCGTGGTGGATGTTCCGTAAAGCGTTAGAGCCAGAAAAGTTCGTTAGCAAAGACGATGAGGTAAAAAGTGAGACAAATATAGAGATTTTCGATCTCGCTTCGTCTGGATTAGTAGTTGTCCTCGGCTTATGCATCGGTTATTTTGTGGGTAAGTGGATCGGAGGATATTACGGTAACGCAGAAATCGGATCAAAAATCGGTTTGGTTCTCGGTTTTGTTGCTACTCTTATACTAGCAGGTCTACGGGCAAAGCAGCGACGTGACGCTCAAAAAACACAAGACGTTAAAGAAGAAAACCTATTGAGTCCCAACATCGATTCAGCGTTATCTTGAAAAAGGAGTCATCTACCTAAATGGGTCCCACACTTGAATTTGGCGACCGGTTCATAAAACAGGTCTATATATTAACAATCTGCCTTACCGTTGCGATATCCGTAGTATTGTTAATCTTCAGACGTACTGCGACTCCCAGTTTCCTTATCGGGAGTGTGATTGGTCTGAGCCTGTTTTGGTCTCTTGAATTCATGATTCGCAAGTTGATTCGTCCCGGTAAAACGCAGAAAACAAAGCATCTAATCATCTTTATCGCTCTTGGTAAATATGCATTACTCGGTGTGCTCCTATTTTTCTTGTTCAGAATGGAATGGTTGAATTTCTATGCTTTTGGCGGCGGGATTGTTTTAGTTCAAGGCGCAATTATCATAAAAGCAGCTGGTTTGATGGTCACTATTCTCAGAAACAGAGACCCTGACCAACCTTAAATAAACATCACAAGACTATTTAATAACTGGAAGTATTTGCAGCAATAAATATGAAAAAAATATCGTATATCTGCTTGGTCATTGGATTCTGTGTTTTAGTAATGCCAGGGGCATTCGCAGCTGATGATGACCATAGTTCCCGAAGCTTGCTCTATTCAATATCACGAATTTTACCAGATAACATTGTCCCAGAACCTGATAAGTGGCACCAACCGGATCTAATTCCAAATACATATTTTGCGGTAATCATCTTAGTTGTACTCTTCATTGTTGCAACAAGGAAGTTGAAAGCGGTACCCGAAGGAAGAGGACAAACCCTGTTAGAGATGTTTGTCGGGGGTATCATGGATTTCTTCGGTGGGATCCTCGGAGACCACGGCAAGAAATATGTTCCGTTTGTGGGTTCATTTTTTATATTCATTCTCACCCTAAACTATCTCGGAATCCTTCCAGGGCTTCAACCCCCTACAGCAGATTTGAACACAACGCTTGCGCTCGGTATAACAGCTATCATAGGTGTTCAGATCATCGCTATCAAAGAGATCGGATTCGTAGGTTATCTGAAACACTTAGCAGGGAACCCGCCGTGGTTAGGGGTTTTGATGTTCCCACTTGAAGTTATTGCGCAGTTATCCCGTGCAGGTTCACTTGCTGTTAGACTTTTTGGGAATATCTTTGGTGAAAAATCGGTCGTTATTCAACTTACTGGACTTGGGATCATCTCCTTCGGTTCTTTCTTTCTTCCCATACCAGTTCAGGTACCAATGCTGTTTTTTGCATTATTTGCTGGATTCTTGCAGGCATTCGTATTTACTATCTTAACATCTATCTATATCGTACTGTTCATAGAACACGATGATGAAGCGCATGAAGCGCATCATTAACTTTCTGTGGGACAAAACATCAATTTGTCCCTATCTGTCCAAGGAGGACATTTTATGATTTACTTAGCAGTGTTGGCGTTTGGTGTAACATTGGGTTTGCCAATCGCCGTTATTTTCGCTTCAAGAGCACAAGGAAACGCAACAAGCACCGCTCTTGAAGGTATTGCTCGTCAACCAGAATCAGCCGCTAAAATTCAGACTGCAATGATTATCGGTTTGGCACTCATTGAATCGCTTATCATCTATGCACTCTTAATGTTCTTTATGTTGTATGGCAAACTTCCCGAAGGTGAAATACTAAAGGAAATGATTGAAGTCTCCGCACAAAGTAGTCAGACCGAATCTGCTGGTGAATAACAATGAACATGAACCTAAACTTTTTGGGACACGCTAAAGGTTGTCCCAAAAAAGTTTAGGGTTATTAGTGCTATAGGAAACACCATGAGAAGAAAATTATTCGTTTGTTGTCTTATTCTGATGGCTTGCTGCCTTAACTACGTATTTGCTGCAGATACTCCCGAAGGTGATGGTGGATTATTGAGTCTACTCGGCATTAATCCACAAGTCATTCTCAGTCAGATTCCTGCATTTCTAATCGTGCTTTTAGTACTCTGGAAGTTTGTTTTCGGTAAAGTCGGGGGAATGTTGGACGAACGTCGAACTGAAATTACGACGCAATTAGAACAGTTGAAAACTGACCGAGAGGAATTAGATCGTCTCACCGTTGAAACACGGCAACGTTTAGGTGACATTGAAACTGAGGCGCAAGCCAAAATACAAGCAGCGATTGATCAAGGGAACAGTGAACGGCAGCAGATCGTCGCACAAGCACGACAAGAAGCTGAAGATGAGATCACACGCGCACGCGCAGAAATACAACGCGAGAAAGACGATGCAATCTTGGAACTACGCGGTGTAGTTGCTGAACTCGCTGTTGATGCAGCAAGCAAAATCATCAGCGCAGAACTCACGCCAGAGAGACATCAAAGTATTATTGACGCTTCTATTGGCAGATTGTCAGCAGAATAGTTATCAGTAATCAGCAGTCAGAAGTCAGTTACAAGAGCTGCTTGTAGATGGAAACTGATACCTGGCAACTATGCAAAGGTAAAATGAACTATGAGAGATATTCGGGTTGCCAAACCTTATGCTCGTGCTTTATATGAAGCGGCTATTGAACAGAATGTTTTGGAAGTTATTATCAATGATGTTGAAACGTTTCAGGAATTGATGGAACAGTCTGAGGAATTGGGGCAATTCATAAATACACCGTTGATGTCACCCCAAATTAAGAGCGACACATTTCAACAGCTTTTCTCAGTATCAATGCATCCGCTGACGATTAACTTCTTTAAGCTACTGGCATTAAAACAACGTGAACGTTACATCGCCGCAATAATGGATACCTTCACGTCAATAGTTGATGAAGCTTCGGGTAGGGTTGTCGCCAAAGTAACGACAGCTGTACCGATTACACAGAACCAAGAGCACCAACTCATTCAGCAATTAAGTGCATATTCAGGTAAACAGGTACGGTTAGAAACTGATACCGATGAACAGATTCAAGGGGGATTTATTGTGCAGTTAGGCGACACCGTTTTTGATGCAAGTGTCGCAACACAACTCCAACGTTTAAAAAGACAACTTGCAAAAGGGTAAAATAACGTAAGTTTGATAAATGTAGCGCAAACTTTCCAGTTTGCGAAAATGTGCCACAAACTGAAAGTTTGTGCTACAATGCACGCCTATCGGATACGAAATGGTGTGAGTGAACACAACAGAAATGATTAATCAAACTCACGTTAAAATAAGGAATAAACCACATGTCTACACATCACCTCTATTATGGCGATAACCTTGCAATACTTAAGGAACATATTGATGATGAAAGTATCAATATGATCTACATTGATCCGCCTTTCAATACGGGGAAACTTCAACAACGTACAGAAATACAAGTTGAACGAGATGAACACGGTGACAGGGTGGGATTCCAAGGCAGAACATACCGGACAATCAAGGGGCAAAGCACACACTATTCTGATAAGTTTGAGAGTTCTGATAGTTATTTGCAGTTTTTGCGACCCCGTTTTGAAGAGGCGTACCGCGTGCTTCATCCACACGGAAGTTTGCTCTTTCATATTGATTACCGAGAAGTGCATTACTGCAAGGTGATGCTTGATGAAGTTTTTGGGCGAGAATCGTTTATGAATGAGATTATCTGGGCTTACGATTTCGGGGGACGTTCCAAGTCAAGATGGTCCGCAAAGCATGATAACATCTTATGGTACGTAAAAACACCGAAACATTATACCTTTAATTTTGATGAGATGGAGAGGATTCCGTATATGGCACCCGGTTTAGTTGGAAAAGAGAAGGCTGCGCGAGGGAAAACACCAACGGACGTATGGTGGCATACGATTGTTAGCACTAACGGCAGGGAAAAAACTGGGTACCCAACACAAAAACCGTTGGGAATTCTTAATCGTATCGTCAAGGTCCATTCATCTCCTGGTGACACACTGATGGATTTTTTTGCGGGTAGTGGAACACTCGGAGAAGCAGCAGCCATAAACAACTGCTCATCAATTCTGATTGATAACAATATCCCCGCAATTAAGACTATCATGAATAGATTATCATCTTACGGGATCGAGCTCGTTAACGTTGATTACGATAAATTAATAAAGGGTACCAATGAAAAGGGAATGAAATTCTTGAAGAATCCGCAAAATCTGATGGAAGTTCCCGAATTTCTGTGAGTCCTGAAGTAAAATACAATAGCGACACTATAGAGGACAAAAATATGGCAAGAGAAGTCCGACCAGACGAAATATCGAATATACTAAAACAACAACTGCAACAGTTCGAGCAGGACGTGGATGTCTATGACTCTGGTACTGTTCTAGAGGTAGGCGATGGTATCGCACGGGTGCATGGACTCGCAAACGCAATGGCGAGTGAAATGATTGAATTCCCGAACGATATTTACGGCATCGCCTTTAACCTTGAAGAAGACAACGTCGGTTGCGTACTGTTTGGTGAAGACCAACTCATTCATGAAGGTGATACTGTTAAACGCACGGGTAGACTAGCAGAAGTCCCCGTCGGTGAAGCTCTACTCGGACGGATGGTTGATGCGCTCGGTGAACCAATTGACGGTTTGGGTGAAATTAACACAGAACATCGATTACCCGTAGAACAGAAAGGATTAGGTATCGTTCAACGTCAACCTGTGAATGAACCGCTCTACACCGGATTGAAGGCTATTGACAGTCTAACACCTATCGGTAGAGGACAACGTGAACTGATTATCGGTGACCGCAGAACTGGCAAAACTGCAATAGCAATTGACGCTATTCTAAGCCAAAGGAACACGGATGTCTATTGCATCTATGTCGCTATCGGTCAGAAAGGGTCTACACTGGCACAAGTTGCCAATACCCTTCGTGAACATAATGCAATGGAATACACGACAATTGTTTCAGCACCCGCAAGCGCACCATCTCCACTACAATATCTTGCACCTTATTCAGGCACATCAATGGCAGAATACTATCGGGATAACGGTAAACACGCGCTCATTATATACGATGACTTGACAAAACATGCATGGGCATACAGACAGATGTCGCTGCTTTCCCGTAGACCGCCAGGACGTGAAGCGTATCCCGGTGATGTGTTCTATCTACACTCACGGTTGTTAGAACGTGCCGCAAAACTGAGTGACGATATGGGGGGTGGCTCTCTAACGGCACTACCGATTATCGAGATCTTTGAAGGTGATTTGACGACATACATACCAACAAATGTTATCTCCATTACTGATGGACAGATATACCTCACAACGGACCTATTCAACCAAGGTGTAAGACCCGCTATTGATGTTGGTACATCTGTTTCACGTGTCGGCGGTGATGCACAAGTCAAAGCGATGAAATCTGACGAAGTAGCGGGGACACTAAAGCTTGATCTTGCAAGTTTCAGAGAAGTTGCTGCTTTTGCACAGTTCGGATCGGATTTAGATGCAACAACGCAATCTCTGCTCTTGCGCGGTGCACGTCTTGTTGAACTACTAAAACAACCACAATATCAACCGATGCCAGTTGAACGCGAAGTTGCCTCTATCTTCTGCGGAACTAACGGTTACTTGGACGATGTAACTGAAGCTGAAGTGGCAAGGTTCGAATCTGAATTCCTGCAATACCTTGACAGAAATCATGCGGAACTCCTCACACAAATAGCAGAAACCGGTGAATTGAGTGATGAATTGCTTGAGACCATGCATGCTGCTGCCAAAGCATTCAAAGAGAACTGGAGTGATACGCCAGCAGAACAACCGAATACCGAGGAAGTGCCAGCAGAGGAACCCGCTACAGAGGAAACAGCGGAAACCCATACAGAAGGTGAATAACCATGGCTACATTACGAGAAATACGTCGCCGAATTACCAGTATTAAGAACATTGAGCAGGTGACAGATGCTATGCGTGTCGTCGCTGCTGCAAGACTCCGCCGCGCACAAGAGAACATCTTGTCAACGCGACCCTACGCTGACAAACTGAAAAACATCCTCGGACACCTTATATCACAGATGGACATAGAGGAAGAAGCACTAACACACCCGCTGCTTGAAGAACGTGAAGTAAAGCATGTCTGTATCATTTCAGTCTCTGGTGATCGCGGACTGTGTGGTAGTTTCAACAGTAACGTCATACGGACGACTACTGAACGTATACAGCACTACGAAGCAGACGGTGCAGATGTCACGCTAATATGTATCGGTAGACGGACACAGGAACATTTTGACAGACGCGGCTATGATATTACAGACTCTTATATCAATATCTTCCGTCAACTTGAATTCCAAATCGCTGTTGATGTCGTCCATGAATTTGAACATCTTTATACTGACAGAACGATTGACAAGGTAGAGGTAATCTACAACAACTTCAAGTCTGCTATCCTTCAGACAGTGCTTGTTGAACAACTCTTACCTTTAGAACCTATAGAACCCGAAGGTGATACGTTATTCTTAGATTATGTCTATGAACCGGGACAAGTAGAACTCTTTGAAATGTTGCTCCATAAGGATTTAAACATGCAGATGTGGAAGGTGCTATTAGACTCAAACGCTGCGGAGCAAGCAGCACGAATGGCTGCGATGGAAAACGCCACACAGAAAGCAAAAGAACTCATTGACGAATTAATCTTACAACGCAACAGAGCACGTCAGACGCAAATCACAACAGAAATATCGGAAATCGTCAGTGGCGCAGCCGCTCTGGAGGGATAATCATTATGAATGGTTGGCACCGATTTAAGAATTTAGGATGTTGCTCATGGAGAATATAAAACGTACTGGCAAAATAGGACTGATTGTATTAGGTATAGTATGGTTGGGATTCTCTTTTAGTGGGTGTGGACTTTCTTCTGTTATACTGCAATATGTTTTGTTACTTACGTTGGTAAACACATTACTTCTGGTTGGTTGTTTAGTTTGTTTAATATACCATGTTTTTCTAAAAAAGTGATCTGTAATATATTTTCTCATTAACAAGACAACCTTTTATAGACGCGCAATTCATTCTTTACAATAGGTTAAACAGATGCGTAAAGCGAATCCAAATACTCACCAAGATTGTAGGTCCTTACTTCAAAAAGCGGTGCGACGTGGAGAATCCGATCTTGTTGTTAAAGTTGTAGACCATCTTTATGAAATCGGGGATATTAATTGGTTAAAACAACGGGTAGGTGTTATCATTGCGGAAGAATGCTGGCCTCTCATGGGGGAATGGGAATTACCTCAAAAAAGAGATATGCAACAAACAGCATCACAAGAGATTCTCAGTCAGGCAGCAGGATACATGAAATTTAAAGATGCTGCAGGACTCGGTTCTCTCGCTTATGCGTTGTCAGAAGGGGATAATACTGTATTGAATGGATCGGATGATGATACATACATAAAACATATTTGTGCTGCTATTAAGAATAAAGATAATTATTGGAAATGGATTTTTTCTGAGTGCTCATGTGATATGACTAAACGTTTTGTAGAACGAGCTTATGTAGCATATCGAAAAGGAGGTTGGCCCTGGGATAAAGCATTTATACAGGCTTCGGTATATTTAGTAGTAATGGAGGGACTTCCAAAATTACAATTAGGAATTAAGAAAGAATCAAAATTCCCATTTTGGGTTGCGTTGGATAGACATACTCCTCAAGGCAAAGCCGTAATAAGTAAATTAGCAAAAGAAACAAGATTCCCTTGGCGTCAACTCAATTGGGTCAGTTTTTATTGTGAGAGTGGTATCGTTTATAACCAAGTGCAATCACGATGGTGGAACAGAGAGGTAGAATGGAGGCTTAGCAAAGTAGGGCTTTCACTTGATAAAGCAAAATCAATGTGGACAGAAGTACGTCCCAGTTTTATTGAATTGTTACGAGATGAATCAGAACGACTTGAACACCACCTAAATGGAAGTAATAATCAAACAGACAGCATTTATGATGGTAAACAACTTAGTTTATTTCCGACATCTGAAGGAACAGAGACATGATAAGTGGGAACAAGATCCAATCTTTGGTTGATCTCTTACAAGAGAGAAACGTTTCACTATACCATGCCTGTCAACTAATTGATCTTGAGTCGTATCTTGCTCTTGGAGGCATTCCCTCTCGCGCTTTACTTGAAGACAGAAAATTGCCATTTACACCTTTTGAAACTGATGCTATTGACAAAGAAAATGGAGTTTGGGATAAAGTTTTTGGAAATTTTGCGGAATTTGGTGAAATCTTCGCAAGTGGCAAACCGTGGCCGCCAACAGTTTATGGACCAATACAACTCCAAATAAATCCAGCGACGCTGTTAGATGCATCTGATGTTGCTATATGTCTACGTTCTGCAGGGGCTGAAGGATTCAATCGTGAATCAGAAGGATTGACAATTGACGAGATAGATAGGGTTTTTTATTACCCTCGTAATACTCCTTTTCCCAATAGTGTTCAGGTGAAATCTCAAAGTTTATTAGCCAAGGAATTCACAAAATCTAAACCGCAATCTCCAGAAGTCAGTTGTTCCGTATCAAATCAGATGTTATCAGCTAAATACATCATAGTAGCATGGGTTGATCCTTACGTACTAAATGGTCAAAGGTTATTGGATCGTGTCATTGATGTAGTTTAGGCTAAACCGGAATTCAATTTTCATATTCGAGAACGGACTTGTAGAGATGCTTCAAGAAGGTATCTTTATAGTGAAATAACCGAATGTATTAGGGAAGAAATTCCGTCGTTGTATGAAATCGTCCAAGATAATATGCTTAGTTCTTCCTTACGAGAATACGGACAGCAAGTCCTTAAGAATTCCGAGGCAGTACGGCAGTTTAACAGATATGTCAAGTATTTGCTCTATGGCACACTCAGACCGATGAGAAAAGGCCCGATACTTGATTAATATACAACAAATCGGTCCGCGTTACTCAAAATAAAAAGGAATATTACATGAACCAAGGGAAAATATTAGAAGTTGTTGGCGCAAGAGTAGACATAGATTTTTCGGAAAGCAAATTACCAGATATCCTAAACGCTGTTACAGTACAACGTTACGATGGAAGCGAGTTAGTGCTTGAAGTGCAACAGCACTTAGGCGAAAATCGTGTCCGTGCTGTCGCGATGGATACAACCGATGGATTAGTCCGAGGCACAGTCGCAACCGATACAGGCGGTCCCATCACCGTACCTGTCGGCGATGCAGTACTCGGACGCGTTTTTGATGTTACAGGTCAACCCATTGATGAACGAGGCGAAGTCGGGGAAACCGAACGCTATTCCATTCACAGACCACCACCCCCGCAAGCAGAACTTACCACTGTTACCGAAATGTTAGAAACAGGTATTAAGGTAATTGACTTAATCCAACCCGTTGTTCGAGGTGGAAAGGTCGGCTTCTTTGGTGGTGCTGGTGTCGGTAAAACCGTCCTGGTCGCAGAACTGATTTACAACATTGCGACGCAACACGGGGGTTACTCCGTTTTCTGTGGTGTCGGGGAACGGACGCGTGAAGGTAACCAGTTCTGGCTTGAACTTGACGAATATAATGTTATTGATAAAACAGCAATGGTGTTTGGACAGATGAATGAGCCACCAGGTGCACGTCTCCGTGTCGGACTTGCCGGGCTCTCTATGGCGGAGTATTTCCGCGATCAACAGGGACAAGATGTTCTCATCTTTATTGACAACGTCTTCCGTTTCACATTAGCAGGTGGTGAGGTGTCAGCACTTCTCGGGCGGATGCCATCCGCTGTCGGATACCAACCAACACTTGCAACAGAAATGGGTGAACTCCAGGAACGTATCACCTCTACACAACACGGATCAATCACATCATTCCAAGCAGTGTATGTCCCCGCTGATGATTATACCGATCCCGCAGTAGTTTCAGTGTTTGCACACCTTGACGCGGTAACACGATTGGAGCGAAGCATCGTTCAGAAAGGTAGATTCCCAGCGGTGGATCCCCTCACCTCAAGTTCACGTATCCTATCACCAGAGGTAATCGGTGAAGATCATTACCAGACTGCATTTAGAGTCAAGCAGGTATTACAGGAATATGGAGATCTACAGGACATTATCGCTATCCTCGGTGTGGATGAATTGTCGGACGATCAAAAGTTAGTCGTAAATAGAGCACGCAAGATAGAGATGTTCCTCACACAACCGATGTTTGTCGCTGAACGTTTCACAGGAACACCGGGCAAATATGTCAAAATTGAGGATACCGTGCAAGGTTGCCAAGCAATTCTTAACGGTGATTGCGATGACCTACCAGAACAGTCGCTGCGTTATATCGGAACCATCGACGAAGCATTTGAGAAAACAAAAGAAGCTGAATTAGAAGAAGCAGCGGATTAATTGTCTATATTGTGTTATAATTGTCTCAATATAAACTCGAGTTTATCACTATAGGTAGAGTCCAAAGCACCTCACGAAATATGTCTTGTTCTCAAACGAAACTGTAGAGGTGACACATGAAACATACAACAAGCATTGAATTGGCAAATCTAACAGAGTTGATTTTAGCGGATTCGGACGTTATCAAATCTGAAGAGGTAAAACGGGTAACTGTTGATGATGCCATCGTTGATACCGGTGCAACCCGATTATCCTTACCTAAATCACTCATTGAACAACTCGGTTTGACAGTCATTGGCAGTCGCAAATCACGAACGACGAACGGCATCGTAGACAGAAACATCTATTCGGCAGTCCAATTTACAGTTTTGGAGCGAAGCGGAATTATTGAGGTGACAGATGTACCGGACGATGTGCCAGTCCTTGTGGGACACATGGTTTTGGAGATGCTTGATCTCTGTTTGGATATTAAAAAAGGACTAATTTATAATCCTGATCATGAAGATGAATGGATTGAAGATCAACTCTAACAAACGCTTAGGACAGATAGGACAGATTAAAGAATGTTAAACAGAAGTTTTCACCTTGAAATACGCACACCGGAAAAAATGATATTTGATGGGGATGTTACGAGCGTAACTGCGCCGGGAGTTGAAGGTAACTTCCAGATTCTTGCGGGACACATACCTTTTCTCACAGCATTAGATGTCGGTGAAATCCGTGTTAACGAATCAGCAGACACCGCGCGACATCTGGCAACGAGTGGTGGGGTTTTTGAGGTGCTACGCACCGGTGTCACCGTATTGGTTGAAACAGCGGAGTGGTCATCGGACATAGACGTTTCCCGTGCTGAGAGTGCTCTTACCCGTGCCCAAGAACAACTCACAGCAGATACTCCCGACCTAAATCGTCCCCAAGTAGAAGCTGCCCTTGCGCGTGCACACAATCGTATTAAGGTTGCAAGCAATTCGTAAACATCATTCCCCTCTACCTATTTTCCCATTAGAATTATATATTGCATCTATAAGCAATATTTTGCTATTTTATCTGCAACATGTTAAAATAGTCTTATAGTCTACAAAAATGGTGTATACAATATGAACTATGAGAATTAGGAGGAGTCTGATGTCCAATTCGCAAGCAGACCCTGAATCTATGCCAGAAATGCCACCCCACGGTACGATGACGATGGCGGAATTTCTTGAAAACGATTTAGAGGGTTATGAGTATGTAAAAGGGGAATTAGTGCCAATGGCAGCTGCATCGATTATCCATGGTGAAATAGGCTCTAATGTTCATTTTATTTTAGGAATGTATGTTCGTGAAAGAAAGTTAGGACGTTTATATATAATGGAAACGACATTCCAATTAGATGATCGGGTGGTAAAACCAGATATTGCGTTTGTATCAACAGAACGGTTGTCGGAAGATAAACTAAAAGGTTTCGCTGATGCCCCTGACCTCGCTGTTGAAGTAGTTTCTCCGACAGATAAGCATTATGATGTTACCGAAAAAGCGTTAGCCTATCTTAAAGCGGGGACACGGCTTGTGTGGGTTATTGAACCGATTATGAAAACGGTTATGATCTATCGATCTGGAACAGACTCTACGCTGCTAAACTATGAAGATACTTTAACGGGTGAGGATATCGTACCAGGCTTTTCGTGTCCAGTTGCAGAACTTTTTGAATAGACATCCTTGATTGTGCTTTTTTATACAACATTCATCCAGAGTGAACAATGATTTATGGGTTTCGCTTCGCACTACCCGAACTACAATATATGAGTAGATGCTCCATTAGTCTTAGGTTTAGTCTTCATTTGACTACTACCTTATTGTCATACTCCCCCAAGTCACATCCGATAAAATTTCGTCCTTTTGAGAGTGCTGCTACCATCACAGAAAACGAACCTGCAGCAGGATCAATCACATAATCACCTTCATTACTGACAGCCTCAATAAGCGCAGCCTGTAAACCGATAGGTTTCTGATGGGGATGTTCTTTTGTTTTTGCGCGTTCAAGCCAGACATCGCGAATGTTGTGTATCTTCCAGACCCCTTTTGCCCGTCTCGGATGCTTTTGAAGGACAACACAATACTCACACACACGTCTTGAACGGTACCCCATGCCAAACCTGTCTTTATTCCAAACGATCAAGTCAACAATGTCTAACTGTGTGTCATCAAACC
>CAZURU010000107.1:0-13654 GCA_964623585.1 uncultured bacterium | reverse complement strand
CATCTGTCCTTCATAACGTTGTTTATCGAGTTCTATGTTAACCCCGTTAATATGTCCTTCTGGTGAGCCGGGGACGCCATAATCTGATTGATAACTACTACCAGAGGCACCGATGAAACCCCACGGCTTAATCAGCGAAGCCCCCCCTGAATAATTAACATTTGAAAGGGAGGTGTTTTTGAGTACACCTATCGGCGTTTGTATGTCAGATGCCAGACGCCGGTTCCATTCTATATTGCCCGCAAAATCACCGATTGGAATCGTAAATCCTGTTGTTCCTGTCAATCCTGAGTTTACAGATTCACCTTGTAACGTTAGATGCATATCAAGCTTTCTCGGTAGAATTTGCGGTATATGATTGCTTCTGACATTAATAACACCGCCCAACGTACTTGAGCCGTAAATTAAAGATGCGGGACCGCGCGTAATTTCAACACCCTCAGCAGTTGTAGGGTCAATAGATACTGCATGGTCGGCACTGGATCCGGATTTATCCCCCGTGCGTTCTCCGTTTTCAAGAATTAGCAGCCTATCCCCGCCCAATCCCCTTATAACAGGACGTGAAATAGCCCGTCCCATCATCCTTTGGGAAACACCTGTCTCATCAGCCAACGTGTTCGCCAAGGTCATACCTAAGCGTCTTTGGAGTTCTCCTTCACTTAATGCTAAGTCGGTTGTTGCCTCAAACTGTGAAACCGTGCGTTTTGAACCGTATACCCTAATCATCTGCAGTTGATACGACAACGTCTCCAGTTCAATCTGTAGATAAGGGGCAGAGGCATTTACATCAATTACTTGTTCAAATCGTTGATAACCGACTTTCATGCACTCCAGAGTCTGATGTCCTTCTGGTACGGTATCAAACTTAAACCGCCCGTTGGCATCAGTTCGGACATACTGTTCAAGTCCCTTAATACGGACCGTAACCCCCTCAAGTCGGTTATTGCTCCGTGTATCAACAACCTCTCCTTCCAAAGGGCACGTTGTGTTTGAAGCACTTTGAGCAGTCTTGAGATGGCAAAATAGACAGACTATTATCCCAGACACCAGCACGAATAGGTAGGGACGCTTTTTAAGCATCCCTACCGCGAGAGACCTATCCGAACAAGCACAAGTGCTTAACATGGGGTCCCCCTTACTCAACAGTTACCGGTATCGGCAGTGCCGCTGTGAAATCGGGATGATCCCCGTGAAGCAGTTGGAGTTTAATTTCCGTTGTGCCTGCTTTCAATCCCTCGAGTCCAAACGGTAACTCGTCACCGTGGTCATCGTCACCGTGGTCATCGTCACCGTGGTCATCGTCACCGTGGTCCAGATGGATCGAAATAATAGTCTTATCGTACCCCGTCATGCCCAAGCCGAATTCCTCCTCATGTCCATGATCATCAGTGGATTCTACTTCATGGAGGTGGGCATCGTGACCGTCTTCATCAAGAAATACTGCATGGACCTCAATCTCTTCACCAACTTTAACCGTGAGCCCGTCCCCGGTTTCGGTTCCTTTAAACTGACGATATACTTCTTCCTCATCGATTTCCAAAATGAAACCGACAACATCGGCGTGTTCGGGGGCATCCCCATGGTCGTGATCATGGTCGTCACCATCAACTATTGGGTTGTCATCTTCACCACACCCACCGAATAATGGTAGTATGGCAACTAAGACAACTAAAATAATCTGAGAAAAATTAAATGAATTGTCGCGTGAATAAAAATAAGTAGACATTATATTCTCCTATATAGAGTCGCTGTGGATATGAAAATACACAGCAATACAGTCTTATACCAATTTCCTTACACTATTGGCAAGACGCATTAAAAATAAAACAAATTGAAATTAAAACGAATACTAATAACCTTAGAAACAGAAGCAGAATTACGAAAACAGTACATATTGACAGAATCCTATAGAATTATGTCAGGCTTATGTTTCTAATACTTTCTATTTGAAATGAATAAGTGGATTATAGATTTACCTGAACACTCTGATCTATCCGTTTAGCAAACCGAACAGACTACTTCTGTTGTAGCACAACCTGTTAGATTGTGTTCCGTTTCTGCACAACTTGACAAGGTATGTTACAGAAAGGTCCAAGTACTATATTCTTACGATTTATAAACTAAGTTTCGGATTTAGGGGAAGGGGGAGCACGACTGTTAAGATTGCGGGTGGGGATTGTATCAATGAAACATATCTCAGAAACTATAACTTTACCATCGCTAGGTCTATTGTATGATATGGTATTGTGTTGATACTCAAATATGAATTGTGCGTTGACAAAAGCACAAGCCGCACAACTCTTACTACAATGAGAACTACTTTCTTCTTCATTTTCATTTTCATGGTTACATTTTTCGTGTCCATGGCTACATTCTGCGTGCCCATGTCTACAATTATCCTGTCCATGTTGATAGCAAGTATGCTCATGCACTAACTGCGAAAAACAAAACAAGGTTATATAACAGAGTAATCCAGATAGGATTAAGAGTTTTGCGCCCAGTTTATCGAATCTCATAAATGTAAACATGTGCTGTTGACAATGTTTCTTGATAGACTATTTTCTGTAATTTCAACACTTTGACCTTCAACTATTGATATATTATACATTGCATTTTTGTACTTTACAAATGTTTTTTATTAATGTAGTGTTCTGTCAACTTCTAATTTGGAGGTATAGTATTCTTCTGCAGGTCGGGTTTTACTTTGCTCTACCTATAAATCAACGATGTGAATGCGCGTATGGCATTCATCAGGTGTCAATTTACTGACCTTCCAGTATATGACTGAGCATCAGTCAACAGTTGCTTGTGTTCAGAAACAATTTCTTGTAATTGCATGGCGGTTTCTTCCAACTCCGCTTTCTCTTCGTGTAATTTTCTACTTTTTTCCTTCGTTGGTTTCAATGCCTCTGCTTCCTCAGTATCTAACTCAGTGAAGATGGCTGAAAGTTCCACTTGTTCTTGCTTTGTTAGAATTCCTTCAGCTTCACGAAGCCGCAGATGATTTAACCTATGCTGTCTATTTGTACGGTTCATTTGTGTGTTCTCCTAAGATCGATATTTAGTCATGAGTTAGTTTTCACTGCCTTCAATTTACCCCCTTAATCAGCAGTATCAGCAGTAATAGTTTCCAATGGAGGAAGTTCGGGATAATTACCCCGAGCCTTTCGCCATGCAATAACACCTTCAGCAATCATCCAAAACTGCAATCCTTCAACAACTAAACCGAAAACAAAAAGCAAATACTTACCTTCAAAAAGCCATCCTGTTGTAGGATTAAACATCTCGTGTAGCATTGCCCACGCAGGCATAATTAGCATAACAACCATCGGAAGGAAGGCAAACCATATAGGTTTATTTCGACGTATGAGATAGAAAACAATTACCATAAATGCTAAACCAGCAAGCAGTTGGTTTGTGGCACCGAATAGGGGCCAAAGTGTTAGTCCGCCGCTACCCGGTCCACTTGGTCCCTGCAGAAGTGCTACAGCAGCAGCAAGAATTAAAGCAAACGCTGTCGCTATGTAACGGTTCATCAAAGGTTTAAAGTTAACAGTCTGCGCGAGTTCATGTACCACATAACGTTGCAGTCTGGTAGCAGTATCCAATGTTGTAGCCGCAAAACTTGCAACAAGCACCGCCATAATGGCTATTCCCATTTTCAACGGAATACCGAGTGCTGCAAGGAAATTACCACCCCCCTCAACAAATGCCCCTACCTTCTTACCCAAAGTATGACTCTCCCACCCACCAACAACAGTTGTAATTCCATCTTCGTTATGCTTCATTGTTTCAGTAGCATATCTGTTCCGCCATGCATCGTGTTTAGTAACTGCTTCTGAACTACCATCCATCAATACAGGTTGGAACCTATATCCCCCTGCGCTTGCGGGGTCAGGTGTTCGAGTGAAAATACCCATACCTATTCCCGCACAACATGCAATGATAACAACAACAGCAAGTCCACCTTCAAGAAGCATTGCACCGTATCCAACAAATTGTGCATCTTCTTCTGAAGCAACCTGTTTACTTGAAGTACCCGAACTCACCATGCAGTGAAACCCGCTGACAGCACCGCAAGCAATTGTAATGAATAGGAAAGGCCAAATCGGCGGTGCATCCGGAGGAATGTCTTTCGCAATTGCTGGAGCAGAAGAAAATAGATCAGCTTCTCCCGTAAATCCTGCAACTGCAAGTCCAAGCACTAATAAGACCAGAGCTAATACCAACTCATGACTGTTGATAAAATCACGCGGTTGTAGAAGTGTCCAAACAGGAAGAACAGATGCAAAAAAGCAGTAAACAAACAGTACAATCGTCCATATTACCACTACGTTCAGGAAGGAAGCACCGATTAGGTCAATTCCGAACCATTTGCTCAAGTCTATCGGAAGAACGTACGCACCGACAGCCATGCCAATATACATAATACCCAGGGCAACGATGGAAGGGATAATGATATTGCCACCTCTTCGGTAAATCCAAAGGCCGATAGCGACAGCAAGCGGAACTTCAATCCAGACAGAGAGGACAGATTCAGGATATAGGGAAAAAATAAGGGCTATGACTAAGCCGAAAACGGCGAGGACAATCGTCAAACCCATAAAGAGTACGATCAGAAATAGAAATTTCGCACGCGGTCCAATCATCCTACCAGCGACTTCACCCACACTTTGTCCACGATTGCGAAGCGATACGACAAGAGCACCGAAGTCATGAACAGCACCGATAAAAACAGAACCGAGAACAACCCAGAGAAGCGCAGGTAACCAACCCCAAAAAACAGCAATCGCAGGGCCTACGATCGGACCTGTACCAGCAATGCTCGTGAAATGATGACCAAAGATGACCTCTTTTTTGGTAGGAACATAATCAACGTCATCTTTCAATTCTTGACTCGGTACTTTCGCTTCAGGATCTAAACCGAAAATCTTCCGCGCTAACCACTTACCATAGGTATTGTAAGCAACGATAAAACCGATGAAACTTATAACAGCAATAATCAGAGTACTCATCTGGAGATGCTCCAATAGTCTAATAGTATCAAAGCAAGATGCATGCCCTATCTAACACCCGTAAGAATTTCAAATGTGAGCTGATCTAACTTTTCGTATCCCAGACCTTTTTTGGCAATGATGTCCGGTTGAAAATCTATCTTTCTTAATTGTTCCATATTATCAGTGGTATACTTTGCAATGATTTTCTCAAGTTCAGGATCGCGTGCCCGTAGCTCAGAAATGATACCCTGGATTTCCGCATCTTCATTGAACCTATCTGCTTTTTCCTTTAGTATCAGATAACTACGCATACATCCCGCGGCAAAGTCCCAAACGCCTTGTTCGTCTTCTGTACGGTATGCATGAGCATCAAAATGCCTATTGCCTTCCCAACTCACATCTTCAAGAAACTTCACAAGGAAAAAGGCACTTTTTATGTTCTCAGAACCGAATCGTAAGTCCTGATCAAATCTGCTCATCTTCTGGTCGTTGAGATCAATATGGAAGAGTTTACCTGCTTCATAAGCTTGTGCGACACCGTGTAAGAAACTCAATCCAGCCATCGTTTCATGCGCGAATTCTGGGTTAACGCCAACCATTTCAGGATGTTCAAGCGTCTCTATAAAATGCAACATGTGGCCAGTCGTAGGCAAATAGATGTCCCCGCGAGGTTCGTTCGGTTTTGCTTCTAACGCGAATTTAAGATCATAACCTTGATCTTTGACATAGTGTGTGAAGAAATTCATCGCCTCACGATTCCATTTCACCGTATCCGGACCATCTTTCGCAGCATCAACTTCCGCTCCTTCCCGTCCTCCCCAGAATACATAGACCTTTGCCCCGAGTTCCACACCGAGATCTATTGCATTTAGGGTTTTCTGCATAGCAAACGCTCTAACTTTTGGATCATTTGAGGTAAATGCGCCATCTTTGAATATTGGGTGATAGAATAAGTTAGTAGTCGCCATCGGCACTCTCATATTGTGATCTGAAAGAGCCATCTTGAATTCACTGACAATTGCGTCCCGATCACTTGGAGATGCATCAAATGGAACGAGATCGTTGTCGTGTAAATTGACACCATACGCTCCTAATTCGCTAAGCTTCTGTACACTATACGTAGGTTTTAAGGGAGGTCTTACAATATCTCCGAATGGATCACGTCCCGGATTTCCCACTGTCCACAACCCAAAAGTAAACTTGTGCTCCTGTTTAGGCTGATACTGATCTGACATGTATATTCTCCTATCATTTCTGATTTTTTTTAGGATTATAACATAAAATACGATCAATTTCAAGTAATTATACATCAAGATGTTTGTCTATCTGTCTAAGAACACTGTCAAAGTTAGCTTCAAGTTCAACCGGAGAGTTTAAGTATTGTGGTGGAGGCGAATTAGGAGTGACATTATGATAATCCACTTTGAAATCAGGAAATTTTAGACCGTTCGCTGTCGAAATAACGATAATCCTATCACTCTTAGCTATCTGTTTTCGTTCAATCATTTTTATCAATACTGCCAACGCAACTCCCGTGTGAGGACAATTGAATAGACCTGTTCTATCAGCTCTCGCTGCTGCATCTGCCAATTCATCCTCAGATGCCTGATCAACTATCCCATCAAACTTCTGTAAGACTCGAATAGCACGATGAATAGAGACAGGATTACCTATCTGAATTGCAGTCGCCTGCGTAGATTGTGCAGTAATCGCTTTGAATTCAGTGAAGCCAGTTTGATAACTTCTATAGAGGGGATTCGCGCGCTCCGCCTGGGCACAAGCAATACGCGGAAGCTTGTCAATCATCCCTAATTCTAACATCATAAGGAAACCTAAGCCGAGTGCTGTTACATTGCCAAGATTACCTCCTGGAATAATGATCCAATCAGGCACCTCCCAATCGAACTGTTGTACAATCTCTATACTTATTGTCTTCTGGCCCTCAATCCGTAGAGAATTGATAGAGTTCGCAAGATAGAAATCTTCTCTATCTGCCAGTCTCTGGACAATCGACATGCACCCATCAAAATCCGTTTCAAGTGAAAGTGTTAGAGCACCATTTGCGATAGGTTGAATGAGTTGTTCACGAGTAACTTTCTCTTTTGGCAACAGAATAATAGCAGGAATGCCAGCCGCAGAAGCATACGCCGCTAACGAAGCCGATGTATCACCCGTTGAAGCACACATAACAGCCCGTATATTACCTGATTGAGCCATGATCTGTTTAACCATTGAGACGAGAACCGTCATACCAAGGTCCTTGAATGAACCCGTATGACTATTGCCACACTGCTTAATCCACAAGTCTGAAACACCAAGCTGTTTCCCAAGACGTTCAGCCCAGAATAGGTTCGTTCCACCTTCATACATTGAGATAATGTTTGCATCATCAATAATCGGACAAACAACTTCCTTCTTACCCCAAACACCACTACCATAAGGATACTCTGTTCGCCTATACCGTTTTTCAAAAAGAGACTTCCAGTCATCCGCACTCCGCTTCTTCAGTGGCTTCATGTCGTGTTTAACTTGCAACAACCCATCACATGTGTTACAACGATAGATGATGTCTGTAAGCGGAAACTTACACCCTAAGTCACATTCAAACCATGCATTGAAATTCACTATTCTACCTCCTCCTGAGCTGAATTGAGATGGTCCAGGTTATTTGATGTAGACAAGAACTGTTCAATCTCATCAAGTGAGGGTAATTCTGATGAATCTTTTAATCCGAACTGTTGAAGAAATGTATCAGTCGTTGAAAAAAGTAGAGAACGTCCTGCCCCCTCTTTCCTGCCAGAAACACGGACAAGATCCTTTTCAACAAGCGCGTTTATAACACTATCACTATTAACACCACGTATGCTGGCAACATCCGCACGTGTAACAGGTTGTTTATAAGCAATAATTGCAAGCGTTTCTAACGCTGAAGGCGACAACGTGACACGGACTTGTTGAATATAGAACTTACGAATCCACTCAGAATACTCTGGACGAGTAGATATCTGATATCCATTTGCAATTTCTACAAGTCCAAAACTACGTCCTGTCTCTCGATACGCATCGCTGAGCTCCGAAAGAGACCTACGAATAACACGAGCATTCAGTCCTGGCAGTGCATGCTGAAACTGTTTGATCGTTATAGGTTCACTGGCGGCAAATAGAATTGCCTCCAAGATAGACTTCACATTCTCTTCTAAAGGTATTTCGGGCAAACTCAACTGGACGTCGCCATTGCCATTATCTGCATCCATCGACTTTTTTCCTATTCATTCAGTGCCACGTTAGGCACAGTATCCCTCTCAATCTTGGCTTTGACGATATAGATGCTCTCAAACAGACCTGTCTGTACAGTAACAACCGTCCCAATACGAATTAACTCTAATATTGCAAGAAATGTGACGATCAAATCTATTTTACTTGAGGATAACGGAAAGAGACTATCAAAATGCAACTGCTCTTCTACATCTAAACGTCGCTGAATAAAGGCAATCTTTTCCTCAACCGTGATGATCTCTTCTTCTTCTACAGTGTGAAATTGTTCATCTGGATCAAGCTGCGAAATCTTGTCATTGATGTTCTTGAACGCTGTTAACAGATCAAAGAGCGTCGCTCTAATCTCATAAGAACGTGACCCATCTAACTCCGCATGGAGCTCAGGACTCCTATTGTATATTGAAGTTCGCCTTTCAGCAAATACATCTAAGACCTGAGCTGCTCCCTTAAACCGTTTATATTCTAATAACTGTTGAACGAGCTGTTGTTGATTACTGATCGGATGTGCTATACTTGGTACTATCTGTGGAAGAATACTTTGAGACTTTATATGTAAAAGTGTTGCAGCCATTACCAAGAATTCTGATGCAACATCCAAATCCAACTGATCCATAAGATTCACATAATCCAGATATTGGTCAGTAATCTCAGCAATCTGAATATCGTTTATATTCATCTCCTCACTTTGTATGAGATGAAGTAGTAGGTCAAGAGGTCCCTCAAAACCCTCTAATTTTACATCATAGAATCGTTGGGTTTCTGAGGTAGTAAGTTTAATGTCGGATAGCATTTTCATTCAATTGCCGTGTAGGTTATTTTAACAGTTTAAAGTACACCTATTATTTCTACGATTTTCCTAATATGGAAAAATATATATTCCGTAATATAACCTAAGAAAGATAAAGGACTTATTCTTATGGGTAGAACGTAAGGTAGAAAAATTAATGCCATTAAAATTGGCATTCCATAAGGCGCGAGTTTTTGGAACTCTCGCGATGCACGCTCTGGTAATAGTCCATTCAGAACACTAAAGCCATCCAACGGAAAAAGTGGTAGCATGTTAAACACTGCAAGGAAGACACTAATTTGCGCGGATGTATTTAAGAATTTGTAAAATTGAAAATATATGTCAGCATGCTCCGTTTTTAAGTCAAAGACATCAAAGACAAGTCTTAACCCCGCTATGAGAAAGAAGATAGCAAAAGTTAAGATGATATTCATAAACGGCCCCGCACCTGCAATCAGCATAAGATCACGTCTTTGATTCCTTAGGTTATAGGGGTCAACGGGCACAGGTTTTGCCCAACCAAAAAACCCTCCTCCCATAAGTGACCCTACAAGCGGTAAGATGAGTGTACCAATGGGATCTATATGAACTGCAGGATTAAGAGACATTCGGCCTAAGTCTCTTGCAGTAGAATCCCCTAACATATTTGCTGATTTTGCATGTGCCCACTCGTGGAAAGTTAGCAGAATGATGAATTGCGTTACAATTAGTATTGCATACCATATCTGATCAGGGTTAAAAGGCATGTTTTATTTCTTTTCCATCATAAAAAAGTATATTATTAAATTTTGTTCATTTATCGTCCATACTGTTGAAACACTCTGAAGCCATCCTCTTTGGAAGAAAACCTGCTATCTAATTGCGCAGCAAAAAGATAACGCAGCAGTTTCTGAAAATCCTTACCCGGTGTTTCTCCCCATTGAATCAAATCATCACCTGTTATTATCGGACGCACATCTCGTTGCTTAATCAGAAATAAACCGATACAATCACGATGAAACTCAGATAAATTCCGATCTGTAAATCCTAACATAAGAGTCTCTAAAGGAAATTCTTGAAGATGATAATATATGTCACTCTCAAGTGCATCTTCAACTATCTTACGCAGAACGTTCTTAAGTCCAGAATATGTTGATAGTGGTGTCTGTACTCTAAAAATCTCACCTTCATCATAAATATAAGTTTTCTTATTATCTGAGTCAACTAAGAACCATTTTCCGTTGATAAAATCAAAAGTTGTATGATCCGCCAAACCGAATCCAACCTGCTCGAACACATCTTTAAGCACAGTTATAGAAACTTCTGCACATACAACTTTTTGCAGATTACCAGCGATTCTGTGAAGTTGATGATCCAATACGAGCCTGTAACATAAAGCTTCAATGTGATACGTTTGCAAACTGTCAGAATCGTCCAAACCGAATAATGCCATCCATCTAATATTATTCTTCAGTAAAGTTTCGTCTTTAAGATGTATAGATGACCACTCAATTGCATCTTCAGCCGTTTTCAGAGCATTTATGTCTCTTGGAGAGATTCTCCAATCTTTGAAGATGACCTCAAAAATGCCAAATTCAGATAGCAATCGGACAATCTCCGGTGACTTCTCTTCAAGTAATATCCTATCCAATTCATTCCGTATTCTCTCACCACTGAGTTCAGATATTAAAGGCAATGCTTCCTTAATCAAGTCAGAGTCAGTTTCGCTGATACCAAAGTTGTAACGTCCTGCATATCTAAAGGCACGAAAAATCCGGGTCGGATCATCAATATAACTGTCGCTATGTAAGGATCTAATCTTCCCAGTCTTTAAATCTTCAAATCCTCCAGTAACATCAATTACACGTCCGATTTCACCTGAGTTTATACACATCGCCAATGCATTAATTGAAAAATCTCTTCGCAGCAGGTCATCCGTTAATGTTCCTTTTTCTACCTTAGGTAACGTTGCTGGTTGCTGATATGTTTCACGACGGGCAGTGACAAAATCTATCTTTGGATAGGTTGGATTTCCAGTTGTTACTGTTGCAGTCCCAAATTGATGATGGATCTGTATTTCACCATGCCAATGTGTCTTCACCCTTTCTGCAACGCTGATTGCATCTCCTTCTACCACAATGTCGATGTCAGATGTACATCGTTCTAATATTAGGTCTCTGACAGTTCCACCTACGAGATGAGCATTGACGCCTCCAATTTCACCTATCTCACGTAACATTTTTTGTAGTGATTTTGGAATGAGGATTTCCATTTTTCTAATAGGGTGCAGTCATGGTCTGGAAGTGCTAACAAGGATCTACACAAAAGCAAACACCCGAGTTGGTGCTCCAGAACTACGTGCCAACTTAAGAGGAGCAATTACGACATAGAAATGGGTTGGTAATTGACTTAAATTACATAAATCTTCAACGTGAGGGATACCTGTTCCGAGAAAAACGAGATGTGCTGGTGGCAATCCATCGTGTAAAGGTGGATGGCCCGCAACTGCATCTATACTGCATGCATCTGTCCCGATAACTTTGATACCTTTCTGAACAAGCAGTTCAGCCGCATCTTCACTAAAGCCGATCCATTCTCGATTAAAGTTGTCTTGATAGACGAATCTGTCCATCCCTGTCCGCATAAAGACGATGCTATCTTTTGGAATTTCACCATTTTCTGCTATCCATGTCGTTACATCTTCGGCAGTCACTGCATCATTCGGTTTTTTGATAGCAGAAAAGTCCATTAACACCGCATATCCGGTCAGTTTTTCTTTTGGTATTTCTGCTACAGTATAACCATCGGGGTACATCAAACATGGCGTGTCAATATGTGTGGAGCAGTGTCCAGACATGTCAACACGGCTTTCAAAATATCCGTCTTTTTCTAAAGTTGCTTGATCGTAGATTTGGACAGGATCAATCGGCAATTCTCGTGGACTATTCTCATCAACGACATAAGATAGATCCAGCACGTTTTCAAAATCAAGATGCATTTGTTCTCTCATTCTTTTTCAATTATGTATATAGTATAGCACGTATCTACAAACAATTCAAGCAGTAAAAAACTATAGGGTGCGTAAACTTTTTGTCACCTTTTTTGTCAGAATCGCGGATTATCGCGGATGACACGGATTGCGCGGATTATTGGCTTGGAGGTTCAAGGATGTATGCGTAGGATTAGCATTTTTTCACTACAGATAGATAATCAGCAAACGATTCAGAAGGAGACATCCTTTGTGAATAGGACCTTGATACACAAACTCAACAATCCGCGTTATCCGTGATAATCCACGATTCCGACAGTTAAGGGGCAAAATCTTTACGCGTCCGTTTATGTACATAGCACTCCGCTGGAGTGCAGCCCGTTGATAATCCTTTTTCTATAGACATATTGCTCCGCTGGAGCAAGGTTCAGCGATCCTTTTTTTAAGTGACAAAATCTTTACACACCCAAAACTATAGGGTGCGTAAACTTTTTGTCATTTAATCTTCAATACCTTAACCAATAATAGACATTCTGTTAGATTGTCTCTATATTCAATGCAGAATACCACCAGAACGGTGTCCACCCATTGCAAGTTTGTCAACTTTACGGGCATTTGGTAATCCGAGCCATTCTGCAGATAAACGTGAAAACTGTCCATACGCGACTGTTGTATGCGAATCTCCATAAGCAAGATGTTTTATTACCTCAGCGGAAAACCAATACTCCAAATTCTGAATCTTCGGTATAGGTACGTCGGGCAACTTATCAACTCCGAATTCAATTTGAAAAAGTGTATCGTTTAACTTTTTTAGTTCACTGTCCAACGTTTTCAAAGATATAGGCGTTAATTTCGCTGTTGCTATGAGACGCACAAGGGGATTGATGTCGCACCCAACACTATGCATGCCAAAAAGAGATGCCTCAACAAGAGAAGTGCCTGTCCCGCAATAAGGGTCAAGAAGCCATTCACCTTCCACACCATAACTATTCAAAAGTCTCCTTGCGATCTGCGGAATCATCATCGCTGGATAGGTATGGAAACAGTGTGTATATTCCTTTGTATCTGCTGTTCGGTAGTCCCACGATTCATCTTTGCGTCTCAAGTTTCCCATATACATTTTTACAGATTTTCCGCTAACCTATTGACAACACTCGCGTCAAAATCTAATTTACAAGTTTTTGCTATTGTGTTCAACCAGATCACACCCAATAAAATTCCGTCCTTTTGAGAGTGCTGCTTCCATAACTGAAAAGGAACCAGCAGCAGGATCAATCACATAATCGCCTTCGTTACTAACAGCCTCAATAAGCTCAGCCTGTAAACCGATAGGTTTCTGATGGGGGTGTTCTTTTGTTTTTGTGCGTTCAAGCCAGACATCGCGAATGTTGTGTATCTTCCAGACACCTTTTGCCCGTCTCGGATGCTTCTGTAGCACAACACAATATTCACTCACACGTCTTGAACGGTACCCCATCCCAAACCTATCTTTATTCCAAACGATCAAGTCAACAATCTCTAACTGTGTGTCATCAAACCATGTTTTGAACCCTTGAGATAGATGAAACTTCTCCATCCACAAAAAGAGATGTCCAGAAGGAATGAGCACATTGTCAATACCTTGAA
>CAZURU010000106.1:0-13686 GCA_964623585.1 uncultured bacterium | reverse complement strand
TCAAATTGCATGGCGTGTCTACATCACCGAGCTGAAGCAACGGTGTCTTGACACGGAGTTTTGATAAAACCAATTCTATTTGATAACCCTTAATCCCCGAAAGCGATAGGACATGAAGTCCATCCTTCCAATCTTCCACCCTTCCACGATAATTATTGCAAATATACCCGTAAATGGTGTATAATAGTCATAAATTGATGTAGTGTATATCAACCAAGTGAGGAATACATTATGAGATTAATAGATTCCACCCGTTTATTCTGTGTAATACTCATGTTGCTATTGGTGGTTGGATTTAGCGCGGTGAGTATGGCAGAATTGAAGACAATAAGAATAGAAATATCAGACGTCATTAGCGGATCCGACGCCATTAAGTTAAAGAGACTGTTGTCTCCCTGGGTTGATGCTAAAGATATAACTTTCAGTACACCTGTGGATAAAAATGGTAAGAAAAGACTTTTCTCCACTGTCGTTGAATTAAAACCGAGGAGTGGTGAATCAAAGTGGACTGAATCTCACGTCTTTGATGTGTATGATATAATGCGGCAGTTGAAGGATTCTCGTTATCGTGGACGGCACGGGATCAGTCAAGTCCGCTTGTTAAAAACTGAGGCGACAGTTCGAGGAACTCTTTTTGCACATCCTGCTCACGGACGAAGCAATATACGCGACGTACCTGCATGGGCCCGTTGGAGGCCCCATACTTCAGAGATTCATCATGCATTCAGAGCAACAAAGGATGGTCAGAAGTTCGTCTTCATGCATTCTCCAGAGTTTGATCAGTTACGGAATGATCTGGCAAATAGCAATAGAGAAATCGAAATGGAAGGTAAGATTGTAGGGTTTGATGGTCCCTATCCTATTATGCATGTGCAATCCTATAAATTAGTTCCCCGCGTCAATCGGAACAAATCTACCAAACGCAGTATCCCGATGGAAGTTGAAGAACCTGCTGAGACAAGTAATAGTCAACCGAAGTACGATTATTTTGAATACGATAGGTAAACGACAATTTACCGTGGGTATGCTGCCGAAGTGTTCCCACGGTTTTTCATTATGACTGGAAACCTCCCGTGTTGAACAGAACAATTTGATCGGAAGTTGTTATAGTTTTGTCTGCTATAAGTTTTCTTATAGCAGCTACCGTCGCAGCCCCTTCAGGACACGTCAAAATACCTTCAGTTGTTGGTAAAAGATGCATCGCTTCATTGATTTCCTCATCTGTTACTGCGATTGCTGCCCCTTCACTCTTGCGAATAGCATCTAAAATTAGGAAGTCTCCGATGGCTTGTGGTACACGCAGGCCGCTGGCGATTGTTTTCGCATCTTTCCACGGTTCTGCAGATGATAGGCCATTTTTCCACGCCTTCACAATAGGAGCACAACCCTCAGTTTGAACGGAAATCAGACGGGGTCTTTTCTGACTTATCCATCCTAATGCTTCCAATTCAGCAAAACCTTTCCACATCCCTACGATACCTGTTCCACCGCCTGTGGGGTAGACAATCACATCTGGCAATTTCCAACCGAACTGTTCTGCTAGTTCAAACCCCATCGTCTTTTTTCCCTCTACACGATAGGGTTCTTTTAGTGTAGAAACATCAAACCAACCTTTTTCTGCCTTTTGATCTGCTACACTTCGACCCGCATCTGTAATTAACCCATCAATCAGGGTTAAGTTCGCGCCGGCAAGTTGACATGTTTCAATATTGAAGGTAGGTGTGTCATTCGGCATGAAGATATAAGCAGGAATTCCTGCTTTTGCAGCATATACAGACAACGCGGTCGCAGCATTACCTGCTGAGGGTATGGCTAAGTTCTTTATCTTTAGTTCTTTCGCTTTGGAAACTGCCATTGTTAAACCCCGTGCCTTAAAACTACCGGTCGGTAAACGGGATTCGTCCTTTATCCAGAGTTCGGTTAATCCGAACTGTTCGCCAAGATTCTTAGCACGGATTAGCGGTGTCACCGTTTCTCCGAGTGAGACGATATTCGCTTCGTCACAGATGGGGAGAAGTTCCTTATATCTCCACATCGTGTAAGGTCTTGACTGTAGCTGGTTAGGATTCCATCTATCTGTCAATTGTTCAAGTGCGTAACGTGCAAATAAGGGTTTTCCACACTTAAGGCATACGTTGTGTGCTACATTGTATGGATAAGTTTCCTTACAATTGCTGCATTCAAGGTGTTTTAGAAAACTTGGCATATCAAGTTACCGATAAGATTACTCAAGCAATCTCAGCAAGATTGCTTTCATGCTGTGTAGTCGGTTTTTGGATTGATCAAAGATGACAGAACGTGGATCGTCAAGAATCTCATCTGAGATTTCGTAACCGCGATGTGCTGGTAAGCAGTGCATAATTTTACAATCAATCCCGTCCAGAAGTGTTTGATTTAGTTGATACGGCATCATCAATTTGATGCGCCGGTCCCGTTCTTCAGCGAAATCAGGATCCGTAAAGAACTCCATATCTATCCACGTATCCGTATAGACAACATCGTTCTGCGCGATCACTTGCTGTAATCCTAATGTGTCGTCAATTTTATCTGTTGAAACAGCATTGTAACAACCTTTCTGTGCAGCTTCATTCCACAGTTCTTCATCTACTGCAGCAGGATTTATCTCCGGTGCGATGACAGTAACTTCTAATCCAACCTTCATTCCAGCAGAAATCAGGGAATTGCAAACATTGTTATGTATTCCCATAAAACAGACTTTGATACCTGCGAGCCTTCCGAAATGTTCCTGTATCGTCATCAGGTCAGCAAGTGCTTGTGTTGGATGGTATCTATCACAACAACCGTTTATGATGGGAACGGTTGCTGCTTCTCCTGAGATACACATATCTTCATGTTTCAAAAAACGTGCTAAGATTACATCAACATAAGCAGATAGGACTCGTATCTCATCACGGAGGTCAGCTAAACCGAAGTTCGTCGTCCGCCAGTCCAGATAGTGTGCATTTCCACCCAATTGGACGATTCCGATTTCTCCTGCACATCGTGTTCGCGTAGAGGTCTTTTGGAATAGTAATGCAAGACTAAGTCCAGATGCAGTATGCCTGTATTTCTCAGGATGATTCTTGATTTGAATGCAATTATCTACGGTTTCAATTATCTCTGTTTCTGACCAATCTTTTAGTGTAATTAAGTGCATATTAGCCTCCACTTCGGTTACTTTTGCTGAATAGACAAAAGTTTGTAAAAGAAATGGTAATTATAACAGTGAATCTACGACTTGTCAAATTTTTCAGTAAATCTGAATCGTTGCTATTACGTATCTTACAACAGAAACTGCATCGTTAAGAACAGGTAACGGCTACAAAACTCTCCCATAAATACCGTTATGATTGCTATGAAGAGGAAACCTGTTGCTGCTCGGGTTGCTCCAACTTCATCCAAGGCAACAGATTTTGGGCGTAAGCAATCCCAAGTGATTAGATAAAGAATTAATGTTCCAACAAATCCAAGGCCGGTACGGATAAAAAAGATGAGCTTTTTATGGAAGGTAAAGGGGTCCGTCCCTTCTATTTGGGATCTAAAGAATAGGTTTAGACAGAACAACCCGATCAATACTATGAGTGCGCTAAGTAGAACGGTGTTAAACCGCCTTAGATAATGGACAGGTAATTCAGGTGTTACCAGGTACCAATGTCCAAACCACATGCCTGTGTGCACAGTGCCGAGTAGGGCAGCTGCAAGTATAAATTGTGCTGGTAAAAGGAATGTCGCACCGGGAATTTCTACTATTTTAATGTATGCAATAGCACTATAGATAATCCAAAATGTTCCACAGAGAATGCAAGCATAAAATAGTATAAGTGTGACCAGAGATGATTTGAACCACCAACTGAGTGTATAGAGTAGTAGTATACAGACAAAACTGATGACCATTATGGATTCTGTGTTTTGCCAGTATCTGAAAAAATTGATGAAGGTGATATTTTGGTCATGCAAATTTAGATTCGCACATCGTGTTAACCCGCCTACCAATAGGTATATACCTCCCATCAGTCGATAAAAGTTAGCACCAACTAGACCTTTTGGTATGAGTAGCATTACAACCATACCGCCAACAGCAAGTTGACTGAATACCAGATAGAATATTTCCACCAAATCAACGTCATAATTCATGGTAGGCGTGATATCCTTATCGCACCGATTTTCAACGTATAAAATCTTCTTGTAAGTGAAACCCCATTACAGTTCCTGACCATAACGGGGTTTACAAAATCCCATACTGTTAGGTTTGATATTCTTGTCGCGCCTAACAGTATGAGTAGGACCGTTTTACCAATTTGTTGACTTAATTTTCTTCATGACCTGATGAACATGATGTGTGCTATACAATTTCAACGACAGCACCGATGGCTTCAAGTTGTTCTTTCGTCTTTTCGGCATCTTCTTTGCTGACACCTTCTTGAATGTTAACAGGTGCTGATTCAACCTTCTCTTTGGCTTCCTTCAAACCGAGTCCTGTAATCGCGCGTACTTCCTTAATAACAGGGATCTTCTGTCCACCGATCTCTTTGAGTTGGACATCGAATTCGGTTTTCTCAACTTCTTCGGCTTCCTCAGCTTCTGCACCACCAGCGGCGGGAACTGCCCCTGCAATTGCCATCGCTGGCATTGCGGATGCACTGACACCGAATTTTTCTTCAAGTGCAGTTACTAATTCAGACAATTCCAATACTGTCATTTCGCTGATTTCATCAATCATTTTTGCTATATCTGCCATTGTTCATTCCTCTCTTATATTAGATTTGTTATGCCTGTTCGGCATTTTTCTTCTGTTCGGATATCTGTGTTAACACAGATGTAACTTGACCGATTGTATTACTCAATACGTTAACGAACCGCGTCGTTGGTGATCCGTTATTCAATACACTGACGAGTCCATAGAGTGGCGCACCGATACCACCGATAGCCTGTGCAATAAGCACCTCTCTTGATGGCATATCTCGGAGTGCTTTAACCCCGCTCTCATCAACGACCTTATTTCCAAGGACCCCACCTTTAATCTTTAAACTCTCATGTTCTGCACTGAATTCAAAAAGAATTTTGCTTGATGCTGTAGGATCATCACTTGCTGCCAGTGCAGTATTTCCCTTAAGGTAGGGTGTAAGACCTTCTATCTCTTTCTCTTGTGCGACGACGTTTATCAATGTATTCTTGTAGACTTTGTATTTTATGTTTGCATCTCGCAATTGCTGACGTAAAACATTGACCTCAGCAACGCTGAGTCCCTGAAAGTCTGCTAATAGAATAACATCTGAATTATTGAATAGTTCACGAATTTCTTCAACTTGCTGAACGTTAGTTTCATTCGGCATATATAAACTCCTTTCACATCTTGAGTCCGCTACCGATATAGTGTACATTAAAAATAACGATACAAAGTACCTGTAGGCCCGATCTTCGAATCGCGATTTTACGTAATGATAGTCGGGAATCGGAGTTCCCTCCTACAGAACAGACTATCGGGAATTGGAGTTCCCTCCTACAGCGGAAATGTCTCATTAAATCAAAAGTTTACTATAAACAGAAAAACCTCCAGAGACCTGGAGGCTTACCTACTTCGGTAATCAGAAGAATGACTTCATTCTGAGAATGAATAAATCTTCTTACGATATCCGAGTCTCGGTAGGTAATTAAGCCTGGGGCTCCTACTTTCTACAACCCAATTCTGTTTTGTGGTATTTTCGTTTTGTTCCTTTTAGTTTTACCGCACACTGAGTGTGCCTACTCCTATTAAGAGTAAATCTGATTTGAGATTATAGGAATTCTTGTGGGTCAATTCGTATTCCGACACCCATTGTTGAAGAGATGGCAACACTCCGGATATATCTTCCTTTTGTTGATGCTGGTCGAGCTTTTACAAGCGCGTCCATGACAGTATTAAGATTCTCCTTTATTTGGTTTTCTTCAAACGATGTCTTTCCTATAGGTACATGCACGATACCAGATGTTCTTTCCACTCGGTATTCTATCTGCCCTGCTTTGATGTTCTGCAGTGTATCAGCGATATCCATCGTTACTGTGCCTGCTTTTGGATTCGGCATTAATCCGCGTGGTCCTAGGATGCGTCCTAACTTTGGCATAATACCTCGCATGAGGTCTGGTGTAGCGATTGTCGCATCAAATTCAAGCCATCCATCAACAATCTTGTCTACTAAATCATCTGACCCGACGATGTCTGCCCCTGCTTCTTGTGCTTCGGTGGCTTTGTCACCTTCTGCAAATACAGCAACTCGGACAGACTTCCCGGTACCGTGCGGGAGTGAAACTGTGCCTCGGATATTCTGTTCAGCGATACGTGCATCTATTCCGAGTCGAGAAGCTAAATCAATAGTCTCGTCAAACTTTGCAGTAGAAGTCTGTTTTAGGAGTGAGACAGCTTCGTCCACAGTGTAAAAGTTCATCCTGTCTACGTGTTGTTGAATGTCGTTATAACGTTTACCTTTTTTCGCCATTTTTCTCTCCAAATAATATCATAATTGCATCAGAGATAATATCTTGACAGAATTAGTTAATTGTTAATCCCATACTGCGTGCGGTACCTTCAATCATCCGGACAGCTGCTTCTATATCATTCGTATTTAGGTCGGGTAATTTCGTTTCTGCAATCTCACGGATTTGATCAGGTGTTACAGCTGCGACCTTATTGCGATTAGGTTCTCCAGACCCTTTTGCGATTTTTGCTGCAGATTTGAGCAGAACAGCCGCTGGGGGAGACTTGACTGCGAATGAAAAAGACCTATCACTATAACAGGTGATGATTGTGGTAACAACCATTCCGCTCTGTTGTTGCGTTTGTGCGTTGAACGATTTGATAAATTCCTGCAGGAATTTATCAAATCGTTCAACGCACAAACGCAACAACAGAGCGGAATGGTTGTTACCACAATCATCACCTGTTATAGTGATAGGTCTTTTTCATTCGCAGTCAAGTCTCCCCCAGCGGCTGTTCTGCTCAAATCTGCAGCAAAAATCGCAAAAGGGTCTGGAGAACCTAATCGCAATAAGGTCGCAGCTGTAACACCTGATCAAATCCGTGAGATTGCAGAAACGAAATTACCCGACCTAAATACGAATGATATAGAAGCAGCTGTCCGGATGATTGAAGGTACCGCACGCAGTATGGGATTAACAATTAACTAATTCTGTCAAGATATTATCTCTGATGCAATTATGATATTATTTGGAGAGAAAAATGGCGAAAAAAGGTAAACGTTATAACGACATTCAACAACACGTAGACAGGATGAACTTTTACACTGTGGACGAAGCTGTCTCACTCCTAAAACAGACTTCTACTGCAAAGTTTGACGAGACTATTGATTTAGCTTCTCGACTCGGAATAGATGCACGTATCGCTGAACAGAATATCCGAGGCACAGTTTCACTCCCGCACGGTACCGGGAAGTCTGTCCGAGTTGCTGTATTTGCAGAAGGTGACAAAGCCACCGAAGCACAAGAAGCAGGGGCAGACATCGTCGGGTCAGATGATTTAGTAGACAAGATTGTTGATGGATGGCTTGAATTTGATGCGACAATCGCTACACCAGACCTCATGCGAGGTATTATGCCAAAGTTAGGACGCATCCTAGGACCACGCGGATTAATGCCGAATCCAAAAGCAGGCACAGTAACGATGGATATCGCTGATACACTGCAGAACATCAAAGCAGGGCAGATAGAATACCGAGTGGAAAGAACATCTGGTATCGTGCATGTACCTATAGGAAAGACATCGTTTGAAGAAAACCAAATAAAGGAGAATCTTAATACTGTCATGGACGCGCTTGTAAAAGCTCGACCAGCATCAACAAAAGGAAGATATATCCGGAGTGTTGCCATCTCTTCAACAATGGGTGTCGGAATACGAATTGACCCACAAGAATTCCTATAATCTCAAATCAGATTTACTCTTAATAGGAGTAGGCACACTCAGTGTGCGGTAAAACTAAAAGGAACAAAACGAAAATACCACAAAACAGAATTGGGTTGTAGAAAGTAGGAGCCCCAGGCTTAATTACCTACCGAGACTCGGATATCGTAAGAAGATTTATTCATTCTCAGAATGAAGTCATTCTTCTGATTACCGAAGTAGGTAAGCCTCCAGGTCTCTGGAGGTTTTTCTGTTTATAGTAAACTTTTGATTTAATGAGACATTTCCGCTGTAGGAGGGAACTCCAATTCCCGATAGTCTGTTCTGTAGGAGGGAACTCCGATTCCCGACTATCATTACGTAAAATCGCGATTCGAAGATCGGGCCTACAGGTACTTTGTATCGTTATTTTTAATGTACACTATATCGGTAGCGGACTCAAGATGTGAAAGGAGTTTATATATGCCGAATGAAACTAACGTTCAGCAAGTTGAAGAAATTCGTGAACTATTCAATAATTCAGATGTTATTCTATTAGCAGACTTTCAGGGACTCAGCGTTGCTGAGGTCAATGTTTTACGTCAGCAATTGCGAGATGCAAACATAAAATACAAAGTCTACAAGAATACATTGATAAACGTCGTCGCACAAGAGAAAGAGATAGAAGGTCTTACACCCTACCTTAAGGGAAATACTGCACTGGCAGCAAGTGATGATCCTACAGCATCAAGCAAAATTCTTTTTGAATTCAGTGCAGAACATGAGAGTTTAAAGATTAAAGGTGGGGTCCTTGGAAATAAGGTCGTTGATGAGAGCGGGGTTAAAGCACTCCGAGATATGCCATCAAGAGAGGTGCTTATTGCACAGGCTATCGGTGGTATCGGTGCGCCACTCTATGGACTCGTCAGTGTATTGAATAACGGATCACCAACGACGCGGTTCGTTAACGTATTGAGTAATACAATCGGTCAAGTTACATCTGTGTTAACACAGATATCCGAACAGAAGAAAAATGCCGAACAGGCATAACAAATCTAATATAAGAGAGGAATGAACAATGGCAGATATAGCAAAAATGATTGATGAAATCAGCGAAATGACAGTATTGGAATTGTCTGAATTAGTAACTGCACTTGAAGAAAAATTCGGTGTCAGTGCATCCGCAATGCCAGCGATGGCAATTGCAGGGGCAGTTCCCGCCGCTGGTGGTGCAGAAGCTGAGGAAGCCGAAGAAGTTGAGAAAACCGAATTCGATGTCCAACTCAAAGAGATCGGTGGACAGAAGATCCCTGTTATTAAGGAAGTACGCGCGATTACAGGACTCGGTTTGAAGGAAGCCAAAGAGAAGGTTGAATCAGCACCTGTTAACATTCAAGAAGGTGTCAGCAAAGAAGATGCCGAAAAGACGAAAGAACAACTTGAAGCCATCGGTGCTGTCGTTGAAATTGTATAGCACACATCATGTTCATCAGGTCATGAAGAAAATTAAGTCAACAAATTGGTAAAACGGTCCTACTCATACTGTTAGGCGCGACAAGAATATCAAACCTAACAGTATGGGATTTTGTAAACCCCGTTATGGTCAGGAACTGTAATGGGGTTTCACTTACAAGAAGATTTTATACGTTGAAAATCGGTGCGATAAGGATATCACGCCTACCATGAATTATGACGTTGATTTGGTGGAAATATTCTATCTGGTATTCAGTCAACTTGCTGTTGGCGGTATGGTTGTAATGCTACTCATACCAAAAGGTCTAGTTGGTGCTAACTTTTATCGACTGATGGGAGGTATATACCTATTGGTAGGCGGGTTAACACGATGTGCGAATCTAAATTTGCATGACCAAAATATCACCTTCATCAATTTTTTCAGATACTGGCAAAACACAGAATCCATAATGGTCATCAGTTTTGTCTGTATACTACTACTCTATACACTCAGTTGGTGGTTCAAATCATCTCTGGTCACACTTATACTATTTTATGCTTGCATTCTCTGTGGAACATTTTGGATTATCTATAGTGCTATTGCATACATTAAAATAGTAGAAATTCCCGGTGCGACATTCCTTTTACCAGCACAATTTATACTTGCAGCTGCCCTACTCGGCACTGTGCACACAGGCATGTGGTTTGGACATTGGTACCTGGTAACACCTGAATTACCTGTCCATTATCTAAGGCGGTTTAACACCGTTCTACTTAGCGCACTCATAGTATTGATCGGGTTGTTCTGTCTAAACCTATTCTTTAGATCCCAAATAGAAGGGACGGACCCCTTTACCTTCCATAAAAAGCTCATCTTTTTTATCCGTACCGGCCTTGGATTTGTTGGAACATTAATTCTTTATCTAATCACTTGGGATTGCTTACGCCCAAAATCTGTTGCCTTGGATGAAGTTGGAGCAACCCGAGCAGCAACAGGTTTCCTCTTCATAGCAATCATAACGGTATTTATGGGAGAGTTTTGTAGCCGTTACCTGTTCTTAACGATGCAGTTTCTGTTGTAAGATACGTAATAGCAACGATTCAGATTTACTGAAAAATTTGACAAGTCGTAGATTCACTGTTATAATTACCATTTCTTTTACAAACTTTTGTCTATTCAGCAAAAGTAACCGAAGTGGAGGCTAATATGCACTTAATTACACTAAAAGATTGGTCAGAAACAGAGATAATTGAAACCGTAGATAATTGCATTCAAATCAAGAATCATCCTGAGAAATACAGGCATACTGCATCTGGACTTAGTCTTGCATTACTATTCCAAAAGACCTCTACGCGAACACGATGTGCAGGAGAAATCGGAATCGTCCAATTGGGTGGAAATGCACACTATCTGGACTGGCGGACGACGAACTTCGGTTTAGCTGACCTCCGTGATGAGATACGAGTCCTATCTGCTTATGTTGATGTAATCTTAGCACGTTTTTTGAAACATGAAGATATGTGTATCTCAGGAGAAGCAGCAACCGTTCCCATCATAAACGGTTGTTGTGATAGATACCATCCAACACAAGCACTTGCTGACCTGATGACGATACAGGAACATTTCGGAAGGCTCGCAGGTATCAAAGTCTGTTTTATGGGAATACATAACAATGTTTGCAATTCCCTGATTTCTGCTGGAATGAAGGTTGGATTAGAAGTTACTGTCATCGCACCGGAGATAAATCCTGCTGCAGTAGATGAAGAACTGTGGAATGAAGCTGCACAGAAAGGTTGTTACAATGCTGTTTCAACAGATAAAATTGACGACACATTAGGATTACAGCAAGTGATCGCGCAGAACGATGTTGTCTATACGGATACGTGGATAGATATGGAGTTCTTTACGGATCCTGATTTCGCTGAAGAACGGGACCGGCGCATCAAATTGATGATGCCGTATCAACTAAATCAAACACTTCTGGACGGGATTGATTGTAAAATTATGCACTGCTTACCAGCACATCGCGGTTACGAAATCTCAGATGAGATTCTTGACGATCCACGTTCTGTCATCTTTGATCAATCCAAAAACCGACTACACAGCATGAAAGCAATCTTGCTGAGATTGCTTGAGTAATCTTATCGGTAACTTGATATGCCAAGTTTTCTAAAACACCTTGAATGCAGCAATTGTAAGGAAACTTATCCATACAATGTAGCACACAACGTATGCCTTAAGTGTGGAAAACCCTTATTTGCACGTTACGCACTTGAACAATTGACAGATAGATGGAATCCTAACCAGCTACAGTCAAGACCTTACACGATGTGGAGATATAAGGAACTTCTCCCCATCTGTGACGAAGCGAATATCGTCTCACTCGGAGAAACGGTGACACCGCTAATCCGTGCTAAGAATCTTGGCGAACAGTTCGGATTAACCGAACTCTGGATAAAGGACGAATCCCGTTTACCGACCGGTAGTTTTAAGGCACGGGGTTTAACAATGGCAGTTTCCAAAGCGAAAGAACTAAAGATAAAGAACTTAGCCATACCCTCAGCAGGTAATGCTGCGACCGCGTTGTCTGTATATGCTGCAAAAGCAGGAATTCCTGCTTATATCTTCATGCCGAATGACACACCTACCTTCAATATTGAAACATGTCAACTTGCCGGCGCGAACTTAACCCTGATTGATGGGTTAATTACAGATGCGGGTCGAAGTGTAGCAGATCAAAAGGCAGAAAAAGGTTGGTTTGATGTTTCTACACTAAAAGAACCCTATCGTGTAGAGGGAAAAAAGACGATGGGGTTTGAACTAGCAGAACAGTTCGGTTGGAAATTGCCAGATGTGATTGTCTACCCCACAGGCGGTGGAACAGGTATCGTAGGGATGTGGAAAGGTTTTGCTGAATTGGAAGCATTAGGATGGATAAGTCAGAAAAGACCCCGTCTGATTTCCGTTCAAACTGAGGGTTGTGCTCCTATTGTGAAGGCGTGGAAAAATGGCCTATCATCTGCAGAACCGTGGAAAGATGCGAAAACAATCGCCAGCGGCCTGCGTGTACCACAAGCCATCGGAGACTTCCTAATTTTAGATGCTATTCGCAAGAGTGAAGGGGCAGCAATCGCAGTAACAGATGAGGAAATCAATGAAGCGATGCATCTTTTACCAACAACTGAAGGTATTTTGACGTGTCCTGAAGGGGCTGCGACGGTAGCTGCTATAAGAAAACTTATAGCAGACAAAACTATAACAACTTCCGATCAAATTGTTCTGTTCAACACGGGAGGTTTCCAGTCATAATGAAAAACCGTGGGAACACTTCGGCAGCATACCCACGGTAAATTGTCGTTTACCTATCGTATTCAAAATAATCGTACTTCGGTTGACTATTACTTGTCTCAGCAGGTTCTTCAACTTCCATCGGGATACTGCGTTTGGTAGATTTGTTCCGATTGACGCGGGGAACTAATTTATAGGATTGCACATGCATAATAGGATAGGGACCATCAAACCCTACAATCTTACCTTCCATTTCGATTTCTCTATTGCTATTTGCCAGATCATTCCGTAACTGATCAAACTCTGGAGAATGCATGAAGACGAACTTCTGACCATCCTTTGTTGCTCTGAATGCATGATGAATCTCTGAAGTATGGGGCCTCCAACGGGCCCATGCAGGTACGTCGCGTATATTGCTTCGTCCGTGAGCAGGATGTGCAAAAAGAGTTCCTCGAACTGTCGCCTCAGTTTTTAACAAGCGGACTTGACTGATCCCGTGCCGTCCACGATAACGAGAATCCTTCAACTGCCGCATTATATCATACACATCAAAGACGTGAGATTCAGTCCACTTTGATTCACCACTCCTCGGTTTTAATTCAACGACAGTGGAGAAAAGTCTTTTCTTACCATTTTTATCCACAGGTGTACTGAAAGTTATATCTTTAGCATCAACCCAGGGAGACAACAGTCTCTTTAACTTAATGGCGTCGGATCCGCTAATGACGTCTGATATTTCTATTCTTATTGTCTTCAATTCTGCCATACTCACCGCGCTAAATCCAACCACCAATAGCAACATGAGTATTACACAGAATAAACGGGTGGAATCTATTAATCTCATAATGTATTCCTCACTTGGTTGATATACACTACATCAATTTATGACTATTATACACCATTTACGGGTATATTTGCAATAATTATCGTGGAAGGGTGGAAGATTGGAAGGATGGACTTCATGTCCTATCGCTTTCGGGGATTAAGGGTTATCAAATAGAATTGGTTTTATCAAAACTCCGTGTCAAGACACCGTTGCTTCAGCTCGGTGATGTAGACACGCCATGCAATTTGA
>CAZURU010000105.1:0-13687 GCA_964623585.1 uncultured bacterium | reverse complement strand
ACGTACAGATCGTCATGCAGGAACTTCAGGAATTCAGGCAGCAATGCCGGGAACGCCTGGAACAGATGGATGACGGGGCATAACATAACTGGAAGATGATATTTCAATACTCTTTCAGCGGGGATCCTGCGTGAAGTTTATATTTCAGGCTGAATCCTGCCAGAAACCTGGTCCTTTATATTCCAGAATTCTGGCGCCCTCTTCCAGTGATTCCTGATCATCTCTTGCTGAACTGTAATACAACTTTTTTGACACAAATGGTGTATTTGTCTTGTACAACGCGGCGAAGGTCTCCGCCATCTTCAAGGTAACCGCTGTAACATTGAGAATTGGCACACCATCTACTCCAGTCAGTCCATTTGGATACTCATCTTCACAACCGGGCGCCATTCGTAGACAGGTATCTGCGAGCATGCATCCGGGGATGATTACCTCCGCTCCTCTCGCTATCAACTCCCTGCTCACTTCTATAAAACCATCTATGTTTGGGCCGGCGTCTGTCAGTGCATTGACCTGATCTTCAAAACTACACCTGATTCCGATAGCACCAACCGACTGCTCTTTCAGGTAATATTTATGAATGAGCTCTTCTACACTCCATTGTGTTTTTTCACTGGTAGTCACCACACCGAACTTCGCGCCCATCATGGTAGCCAGTTTCATACAGGTCTCTGCCGGACACACCAAAGGGATGTTCATGACTTGCCTGCCTTCCCGCATTACAGGATCGTAAAAACACCAGCCGATTACAGCATCATAATCTCCTGATTGATCCATATGCATGTAGCCATGGAGTGTTTCCATATCATTCAGTGTATTCATATACGCATATTGAAACGCACCAAATCCATCCAGGCCAATCCTGGGAAATTGAAAGATAATTTCCGTTCCCTCAGATTTAACCAGATCCATGTTTTTCCGGATCAACGCGTTCATATCTTTTGCATATTGAGCGCCTTCAGATCCTTCTTCTGCGGGAAGGGTATGCATGACGCCGATTCTGAGATTCATGTTTATCTCCTATATTAAGGATTAACTCATAGTTGGCTGCTGTGTCTAAATAAGTGTTCCAGACCTGAAAATTTGGTCGAACAAACACCGAGTTCCCACACTAAAGAAAGATTGTACGTTCAGCGTTTATATCTTTTGATGTCATTAATGACAGATTTCTTATCGATTAAGGCGCATTAGTGACGTGAATTCAGCGAAGTAACGGGATATGCATTCATGCACTAACCCGACCCAATACAATCAAACCGAACAGTTGCCGGTGACCCGCTATCAGCTAGCGCTGGGTCCGGATGGGTAAACTACTGGAACGTAGTTTGTGGTCCCTCTGCCGCTGCAAAAATGACGGGTAACAATGACAAATAATTTTAATATGCGTCCCATGAATGTTATTTCATAAAAATAATAAATTAACTGAATAGTTGTTGATGCGCTAATCTTAAATACCACCAATGCTTAAAGTATCGAGGGGAGTTATCATGCGTCATCGCACGTATTCTATGCATATTACTTTAATCTGCATTAGCCTTATTTCCTTTTCAATCCCATCAAACGCTGCAGTCATGGAAGAGATTATCATTACTGCACAAAAGCGCGAACAAAATTTGCAGGATGTGGGGATATCGGTAACAGCATTTACCGGGGATCAAATCGAACAATTAGGATTTACTACGGCAATCGATATTACCGAAATGACACCTGGCCTGCACTATGTAAAAGGAAATTCAGAAGCTACGTTTGCATTTTCCATGCGTGGAGTCGTCAATAGTGAATTTGCGACGAACCATGAAAGCCCCATATCCGTATATGTCGATGAAGTTTATGTAAGCCAGCTAGGGGCTTCGGGTTTTGCATTATTTGATATTGAACGGGCGGAAGTTCTTCGCGGTCCGCAGGGGATTTTATTCGGACGAAACTCTACCGGCGGTCTTGTTCAGTTTATTACACGCAAACCTTCTCAGGAATTCGATGGCTATGGAAAATTCACCTTTGGCGAATATGAGCAGGTTAACTTTGAAGGTGCCGTTGGTGGGGGTATTTCAGAAAATCTGTCAGCCAGAGTGTCCGTCTCTACAAATCACAACAGCGGGTATGTTTGGAACAGATATTTTAATGAAGGGACAAATAATGACAATGACTATTACGGCCGTGTGCAATTACTTTTTGATCCCAATGAAAATGTGGATTTTCTGTTGAATGTACGCGGTGCGGTCCAGGAAATAAGGACGGGTTTTCTCCACAATGAGCCAGCCCGGTTCGATGCCGCTCGCGGTGGAGCTTACCAGACGCCCGGGCTGACTGATTTCAGCGGCTATGTTGATACGGACGGTGATGTACATGCAGGGGAATTCGGGCCCTATCCGGGTTATAAGGACTTGTATGTTTTCGGAGCATCGGGAACTCTGACATGGGACATAAGTGATAACATGACTTTGACAAGTATTACGGATTATACAGATGTACAGAATCAGTTTGTCGGGGATTCCGATGGGAGCCGATTGTTAAATGCGCACTTTATGCTGGATTCCGATGCGCGCCACTATATACAGGAATTACGATTGGCTGGAGAAAGAGAAAGAATGAACTGGACAGCCGGTTTTTTCTACATGGATCTGAGAGCCGATGATTCATCAGGAGCGCCACTTGGTCTGTGCGGTCTTATACCCGGCTGTCTTAGAGGACCAAACGGCGATATCTATGGCCTGGATGCCCCATACACGACTGAAAAAGAATCCTGGTCAATATTCGGACACGTTGAATACCAGCTGACAGACCGGTTATCAGCGATACTCGGTGTCCGGTATATTGATGAAAAAGTCGACCACACTTACGAGAATAATGCAGTGGAATTTCCGGAAGGTGGAAGAACTGCCAACGAAATCAATAAAAACCCTAACATTATTGCAACAGCAGGTGCATTTGAAAAAACATACGATAAGGGCCTGTGGTCTGCACGGGTCGGTCTTGATTGGACGATCAGTGACGATCTGTTGTTCTATGCAAGCTGGAACAGGGGCGTTAAAGGCGGTGCTTTTAATTCTCCCTTTGATTATGCGACATTTCTTGGTACATATGGAGACCCCGATGCAGTCGATATAAAAGAAGAAACGCTTAATGCGTTTGAGGCTGGTATCAAGTCGACAATATTTGATGGACGAGCCAGGCTGAATGTCGGCGGATATTATTATGATTATAAAAATTATCAAGGATTCCAATTTGTGAATTTTTCCGCATTAATTATCAACAGTGACGCAGAATCGTATGGATTTGAAGCCGAACTCCACGCATCACCAAACAGCCAGCTTGATCTTTTGTTCGGCGTCGCCTTCAACGATAGTGAAATTGATCTGCAATCCGGCTTATTACTGCCGGCAGTCCAGTCGCCAAAATGGAATCTTAATGGTATGGCTCGATATGAGTGGCCGGCTTTTCTTGGCAATGTCTCGATTCAGGGTGACTTCCATTATCGGTCGAAGCATATATTTGACCTGGGCGGAGCGCCTTATTCTTCCGAGTCTGGTTATTGGATTGTAAATACCCGGGTAAGCTATGTAACTGAAAATGAACGGTGGGAAGGATCGTTTTTCGTGGATAATGTTTTTGATGAAGAATACAGATCCGTTTCATTTGATCTTGCCGGAGCATTCGGACATATTGGTAATTATTATGGAAAACCCCGTTGGATTGGCGGGAGTATCAAATACAACTGGTAAAAGTCCGGCCCTGAAGTCAGGTAAAATTTTGCCTGTCAAGCATGGGCAGAATTTGCCGGGTTGTCACTTATGAAAAAATTATTATTCCATCCACTATATGTTTCGTTGTTTTTTGCCTCAATTTACCCAGTCCTGGTAAATGGCCAGGAAAAATTATCACCCGATGTATCGACCGGTTTAATGCATTACAGGGCACTTGAGAAAGAAGCATACAACAATAGTGATATGCAAGGGTTGTTGAGAATTTTCTCTGAAGATATCGAGTTCTCTTCCAATGGATTACCTCTTTTGCGGGGTCACGGGGAAATGGAAGAATTTTTCAGCAATTTCTGGAGTGCATATCACGCTGAACTGATTGAGGTGGTGGATGATGATGTTTTTCAGTATGGTGATTTATTAATTGTCTGGGCACACTTTTCTGTGAAATTAACCCCAAAAAATGGCGATCCGGCATTTATCGATAAAGGTCGTATGTTGAGTATATTTAAAAAAGAGGATGATGGAATATACAGATTATGGAAGGAAGCCGGCTTCGATGCAGGTCCAGTGTCAAATTGACCAACCATCTCCAGTGACAATTTGTAGGATTCAATGTTAATAAGAACAATAATCCTGGTAGTGCTAAGCTTTTTTGCGCATCAATTGCCTGCAGAACTGCCTGCGGAGCCTCTTGGCAGGATTGAAACCCTGCCGGCAACATATCCTGATCATTGGGTCATTGTCCATGATGCTGCCTTTTTGCAGCCGCCAGCCGGAAAGATGGTCGTGATTGATCCCACCAAGGAAAAAATCAATGAGCAGTTTAAAGGCATGTTCGATGCCGCATTCTTTGCAGCGTTCACAGTTTCAACAACACGATCTGAAATGTATGTGGGAGAACATTTTTACTCCAGGGTAACTCGGGGAGAACGCACAGATGCAATTACTGTGTATGATAAAACTAACCTCAGATCGATAGATGAAATCATCCTGACGGGCAGCAAGAGAGCTGAAATGGGTCCTAGTGAATATCTGCTCAATCTCAGTAATGATGATACCTTGTTGTTTGTCTATAACTACACGCCGGCAACCTCTGTAACCGTAATTGATATCGTTCAACGTAAGATATTGAATGAAGCAAGCCTTCCAGGTTGCGCATTGATCTATCCCACTGGAAAAAGAGGTTTTAGTTCATTATGTTCTAATGCATCGATTATTTCTTACCAATTCGATGAAAATGGCAATGTTATCGGTCCCTGGCAAAATGATCCTTTTTTCAGTATCGAACAAGATGCCTTATTTGAGCGTCCTGCAATCATAGACGGCATAGGTTACTTTCCGACAGTAAAGGGAAATATGCAGGAAGTTGATTTAAACGGAAACCAGGCAGAGATCCTGCGAAAGTGGAGCTTGGTTACTGAAGATGAAATAGCATCCGGGTGGCGTCCGGGAGGCATAAATCTGACTGCGGCTGATGCATCCGGTCATTTTTACGTTTTGATGCATAAGGACGGATTTTATGGGTCACATAAAAATTCTGGTTCGGAAGTCTGGGTTTATGATTCAAATCGTAAACGCCGAGTAAGGCGTATCCTATTAAATGAGGCTGGATTTACGATTGGCGTTACAAAAGCACGAGACCCGTTATTGATCGTTTCCAATAACAATATGAATCTGGATGTATATGAAGCAGGTACGGGCGAATATATCCGCACTTTGTCTGAGTTCGTTTTAGCGACCCCTGTTACTGTCTATACAAAACACTGACAACACATGAAATGGCTGGATACAAAAACTGAACACATCTCAAGACGGGTGGTTCAAACGACTTCGAGACGAAGTCTGCTTGTCAAGATGAGCGCGTTTCTGCTTGGTAGCTCCTTAGCGCCGATATTACCCGTAATGCGGGTCTCTTCACAGGAAAGCATAGATGCAGGTAACACTGAGTCGGTTCCTGATCCGGGTGATACCACGAAATGTGATTATTGGCGCAATTGTGCAGTTGACGGGTTTCTTTGCAGTTGCTGTGGGGGTACAGTCAATTCATGTCCACCGGGAACTGAAATGTCGCCAATTACCTGGATTGGTACTTGCAAAAACCCTGCAGACGGCTTGGATTATATGATTTCCTATAATGATTGCTGTGGGAAGGTCAGTTGCGGATCGTGTTACTGTAACCGGAATGAAGGTGAAACTCCGTTATACCGGCCTCAGACGGCCAATAGTATTATCTGGTGCCTGGGTACGGCAAGTACCACATATAATTGTACTTTAACGATTATATTAGGCGTAGCAACTGATAACTAATATAAATCGCTATAGTAATATACCCCCTGGATTTACGAATCTTTCCAAGCCGGTGTCGTTTTCTGTTGAACTTCAATCAGCAGGAATTCACTTTGGATAGTCAGTGAGCATGATACCAGTTATCTCCAGCTTTCTTATCTTTGTATTATTCTTTGTTGTAATAGGAATTTGGTCTGTCAAAGAGTCAAAAACCACAACAACAGACTATCTGCTCGCCAGTAGAAATGTTAATCCATGGCTGAGTGGACTGTCAGCAGTGACGACACAAAATAGCGGGTTTATGTATATAGGCATGATAGGATTAACCTATACAACCGGTATTTCGTCAGCCTGGTTCTTAATTGCTTCAATGTTCGGCTCGTATCTGGCATGGCGATTCATTTTTCCAAAGTTCAGGTTCGAGAGTCAAAACGATAGAACCATTCTTGGATTTGCTTCCTCCAATGACCGCGCAATAGCTTTTACAGGCGGCATTTTGACATTTATTTTTCTTGGGATCTATGCGGCTGCCCAATTGACCGCTGGCAGTAAAACACTGCATGTATTGTTTGGATGGGAAATCTGGTCTGGTGCAGTCCTTGGTTCGGCAATAATCGTAATATATTGTTTTGCAGGGGGTATCCGTGCATCAATCTGGACCGATGCAGCTCAATCAATCGTGACACTGATAGCAATGAGTTTGTTGCTGATCAACTCTATTGTCGAAATAGGCGGCTTTACTGCGTTATTTGCAGAACTGGAAGCAATTGATCCGGTACTGGTTAGTCTTATACCTCAAGGGTTAACCTATGGATTCAGCTTGTTTTTGATAAGTTGGGTATGCACAGGGTTTGGAATGATCGGCCAGCCACATATTATGATAAGAATTCAAGCCATACGCTCAATGGAAGAAATAACCACCGCGAGGAGAGTATATATCGTCTGGTTTATTTTATTTTCTACAATGTCGGTAGGTGTCGGGCTTTGTTGTCGGGTGTTATTGCCGGAATACGCCTCATTTGATGCCGAGCTGGCATTACCCCGCCTGTCTCTCCAGTTGCTTCCATCCGTACTCGTGGGATTAATGTTAGCCGGGTTATTTGCATCAACGATGTCTACGGCAGACTCACAAATCCTAGCCTGTTCTGCCGCCGTCACACAAAATATTTTTCCGCGCTGGCAGAAATCTTACCTGATGAGCAAGATTTCTACGTTGATCGTGGTTATGCTTGCATTATCAATAGCGCTGGCTGCTGTTTACTCTGAAAATGACAGCGTATTTTTGCTCGTGGTTATCGCTTGGGGCGCACTATCTGCCATACTTGGGCCGTTGATGTTATTACGAACATTCGGAGTTACTGTAGCTCGCCATACCGGGCTGATTATGATAATAGCAGGGTTAAGCACAGTAATATTCTGGCGTTTTGGCGTTAAATTATCTCACTCGGTTTTCGATACTTTGCCCGGCATGGCAGTTGGATTCCTTGTCTATTATTTACTGGCTTATTTTAAGAAGTACAAGAAGTTAATCTGCGCATCAAATAGGTAAAACTCTCAAAATACTACTACCAGTCTATTCCGTTTTGTTTCGCCCACTCATCCTGGGTAGGAAGTTCTGTCGGACTGTTTGCTCTGATTTCCATATACTGAGTATAAGGGGCATAAAATGTGTGAATTCTCCTTAATTCGTCAACTGCTTTATCATGGGCATCTACACGAATATCAATAAATGGAAAATCATCCTGTTTATATATTATCAATGCAGCTGACCTCTCTGTCAGATGACTTTTATCAACATTACGTTGACCGCCGCTGTCCCGACCAGCTTCCAGGGTTTTAATAATACGCTCATTCAGGGAACTTGCTTCATGCTCCAGGTATGTTTCCGCCATGGCCGTTACGATATGTTCGCCAATTAATGCATTACCCATCGCGACGAATCCATCGCCTGTTATATGACCAGCCCATTCTCTGTTTTTCGAACCTGTATGACATTGCGAATCTCCATTCTTCCCTACAATCCCAATTTGTCGGTATTCAAAAAATTCATCATGCTCGCGCAATTCCTGTAAGACTTTCACTGGTGAATAACCAAGTTCCAGAAGTTTCATCCCAATTACACCTAGCTGCGGATCGGCGTATGCCTGGCTCGATAAGGCGCCAACATTAGGACGGATACTAGGACAATAACCGCCAACTCCCAGTGAGTATGTGGTCAACCCAATTCCCAGTTGAAGTGTTCTGGGACAACGACCAATTATTGTGTAAGTATGTAAAAAGTTGCCGAGTACAAATTTCATAAGTTTCACTAGTCCAATTCTTAATATATGCATGCTTGACGGTAATTATGTGTTAACCGGCGTTTAACGTATATTATCTTTAAAGCTACGCATGCTCATAATTTTTTAAGTCAATATATGTATATCACTGATATCAATAATAAATTTGTCGAAGACTGGTATAATGCAAGTGTTACTGGCAAGGGCTATACCATCTTCACGGAGGATATTTCTGATAAACAAAGCAGCATTGGTAACAGGTGCCGGAAGTGAACTGGTTACTGTTCCCGTAATGCCAAACCGTTACAGTCTGAAAGCCTTAAGCTGAACAGAAAAAGTTATTAAGGCTACTGCGCAACCAACGATTTGCAGAATCCAGTTCAGCGCTTTTATGCCAAAAATAATATATATTGATTTGAGGCACTTCAAAGGGCAATTCTTTCACTTTAATTGAATTCGTGCTGTCTTTTTGAACAAACAGATTAATTGAGTTTAAGGGAACACTGCCAACTAAGTGCGTATTTGCAACTATATATGGAATGGTTAAGTGATGCTGTGTCCGCATTTCAATTTTTCTGCTTAAATTAATTTTTTGTAGGGCGAGGTCAACATCTGCGGGTTCGAATGAACGCATTTTACTGAACGCATGAACATGGTCAGATGAAATATATTCTTCCAGGCTCAGTCTGGAATTGGAGCGATGATGATTCTTATTCAAGATACAGATGTATCTGTCACTAAACAGCTTTTTAAAAATTAATTGGGAATCATAGGGTGGTATTGAATCAAAAGCGATATCTGCACGGCCTGAGGCAAGCTCTTGTGAGATTTCATTTCTATTGCAGTGATATACTTCAAATGTGACATTAGGAGCGATCTGCATTGACTTGTTCAGAATAGTAGGCAATGTCATTGCTTCGATGATGTCACTGGTAATTATCTTATAGCAGATATCGGAAGTAGATGGAGTAAAGGATTGAGCCCGTTCAATACAATTAGCCAGCGTATTGAGTCCTTTTTGTAATTCACCTGCAATTGTACGGGCTTTTGGCGTTGGTTCCATTCCACCTTTAGCCCGAATAAACAAAGGGTCGTTGAATAACGCGCGCAGCCGCTTCAAGGCATTACTGGCTGCGGGCTGCGTTATACATAAAATTTCACTGGCCCGGGTAAGATTTTTCACCGTGTAAATTACCTGGAATACATAAATCAGATTTAAGTCTACCCGCCTCATGCTAAACACACATGTACTATACTCAGCATTATAAATTAGATGAATGAAATTATATTAGAACAATAAATTTTTGCAATAATACAAAACACATATAAAATCCTTGCTCAATTTCATAGCTGTCTGGAATGTTATGTCTCCGGGAATTTAACAGGTAAATCGCTAGCCTTGTGGTGCGGTAGCGTAAAATTAACTAAATCGGATTTGTAGTAATACCCATGGCAAATGTACTGATACTTGGTGCGACTGGAACTTATGGTAAACAGATCGCTGGATACCTTAAGTCCATCGATGAGGTAGATACAATTGGATTAATAGCCAGAAATGCTCGGCCATTGGCGAAACTGACAGCAGATATCGGGAAAAAGGCTGTTCCTGTTACTCTGGATATATCAAATATCGCAGCTCTGAAAACATCCCTCGGCGAATATGATTATGTCTGTAATGTTACCGGCCATTACAGCGATTTACTCGAATCCGTACTACTGGCCGCTATTGAGTCTGAAACAAGTTATCTTGATATAAGCGAGGGGTGGAAAGAAGCAGAGATCGCATTTTCATATCATGACAAGGCAATAAGTAATAATGTTATATGTATTCATGGCATTGGTTCGACGCCCGGCATTACCAATTTATTAGCGAAATATGCAATCAGGGATTTGAATGAAATCAAATCGTTACATTGCGGTTTTTTTACCGCCGGCAGCACTTACCTGCCTGACAGCAGCGAGTTAATTAAACAGAAACTTGATAACAAAGTTTCATCACGGGACCGAACTGTAATTGAAGTTGCTTCCGGCGAAATAAAGATTGTCTTAAACGGTTCATTGGTCTTAAGACCTGCCATGGAGGATGAAGTTACAATCCGCTATCTGAACCGAAATGAATTAACTGTCTATCCTATCAACATGTCTTTCCCCGTGACGATGAATAAATATGCGGAACCTGCCGAAAATATGTCGGCCTGTCTGGCTTTTTTCCCCGATGAAATCAACAAAAGCCTTAAGCGATACGCCGGAGAATATACGAGTGGCAACTCAAATATGGTGGATACCATATTTTCATTTTTTGATCATATAGTTGATCTGGTCGATGCAGGTAGCGGTAATGAAGACTTGCCGGTGTATGCACAGTGGGCCTACGTTGCAGGTACGACCCAAGGACGTCATATCGGTAGAATATGTACTCCCGGTAAACCTCTTTCAATTGCTGCAGCATTGACAACGGCTCTTTGTGGCATGATAAAAGATAATAATCAAAAACCGGGTGTGTATGCCCCGGAAGATATTTATGACCCGGTTACGTTTCTCTCTGATGTACATCATTTACAATATGGTCAATCCGATTTTTCTTTACGGGAGGAAACATACACGGATGAACAAGTGAAACAAAGTTGATTTGTCCTGCCGATAAACAGCTGTTTTATAAAAACTTATTACGATGCAAAACACATCTGCAGAATACTTAGACTCAATATTAACCCCATCTGATCAATTATCAGTCGCTTCTGACGGTCAATTAAAAATTGAGGATTGTTCGGCGAGCGATTTAATCGAGGATTTCGGTTCGCCATTGTATGTGGTTTCTGAAAAGACACTCAGACTCAATTATCAATATATCCTGGACGCTTTGTCCTCCCTATGGCCTGCACCTGTCAATATCATGTACGCAATAAAGGCGAATAATACTCCGGCCATACGTGCAGTATTTAATCAACTCGGCGCAGGAGGTGATTGTTTCGGACTGGGCGAGTTGCACGCGACATTTACCGGCGGCGCAAATCCGGACAAAATTGCCATGAACGGTAATTATAAGAGCTACGACGAATTAATGGAGGCAGTTAAAAGAGGGGTTGTAATCAATATCGATTCCACGGAGGAAATACAAGACTTAAAACAAATTTCTGCAAAACTGGATAAGGCCGTCAAGGTAAACTTGAGATTAAAGGTGGTTTCCAGTGCTTTGAACTCCATAGGAAGTGATTATTTCGGCATTTCAAGTGGATTAGGAGACTTCATTGCGAAGGAGAAATGGGGGTTTACTTATGATGCGGCGCGTGAATTGACTCGTGAAATACAGGATTTTGACGGATTTGAGTTTCTTGGATACACAACTCATTCGGGGCGCTTCACCCGTAGCCCGCAGGAATTCAGTAAATACATGAGAGATTTTGTGAACACGGCAATTCAGCTTGTATCCGATACCGGTGTAAAGATTAGGTTGCTTGATCTCGGTGGTGGTTGGCCCCGTCAACGAGATCCTGAATCCAGATCATTTTCAATCAACCGGCACACCATACATGATTATGTTGCAGCCGTTATCCAACAAATCCTGCCACTTATTCAGGAGGCAGACATGGAAATCCCGGAGCTCTGGCTGGAACCCGGGCGCTACCTGGTCGGCAATGCGGTCACGCTCTTGGGAAGAGTGGGAGCCATTAAAAGGGATATGAAAATGACCTGGATAACTGTTGATTTCAGCACAAATAACATAATGAGAATCGATACGAGCGGTAGTGCGTATCACGTTGTGGCGTGTGAAGATATGCACAAATCCTGTACCGAAGAGGCCGAAATCGTCGGCCCGACATGCACCTGGTCTATTATTGCATCCGATTGGAAGATACCGGATTTAAAACGTGGTTCCCCTCTGGCCGTTTTAGATGTAGGGATGTATGCGGAAACCGCTTCCACCCAGTTTAATGGTGTCCCCCGTCCGGCTACTGTACTGGTGGATGGCGGAACAGCTGAGATAATCAAAGAACGGGAAACCGTTAACGATGTTTTCCGAAAATGCCGAATGCCCGAACGACTGAAATCATAATTCTTCAGGCGTTATATTCGAATATTGCTGATGAATATCAATATACCGGGTAACCTTTGATCCTGTACTTGATACGGCAATAGACCTGTTCATCAGAGTTTTGCTAATACCTTGCGCCTGTTGATCCTCTCCCCGTTCTTGAGCCACAAACCGTTTAGGGAACTTCATCATTGAGCCTCACCCCGGAACTAGACACCTGTAAATTCAAGATTTCCGGCATACACACAACAAGAATATTCACCTGCATCGAAACTGTGGTGGCAGCTAATATCGTAGATAACTTATCCAGAAAATATCAGGATGATGCACGAAAATTCTTTGGCGTCACGCCAACATGTTTTTTGAATGCACGATGAAAATTTGATGCTTCGGAATAACCGACAAGAAGAGCTACCTGTTCAATAGACAAAGATGTATCTCTTAAATACTGCATGGCAAAATGCATTCGTACTTCCTCTGATATCTTACGAAATGAGGTGTTTGCATCTGCAAGCCGGCGGCGAAGATTCCTCGGAGTTGTGTGAAGTTTTTGAGCTACTTCTACCAAATCAGGAAAACGTCCTGACGTATTAATCAAAATACGTCTAACAGTATCCAGAATAGTTTCTCCCTTACTTAATTTTCGCAACAACTCGGCACATTGCTGCTCACAAATTCTGGATGCCTGTTCATTGGCCAGACTTAATTCTTTGTCAAGATATGAAACCGGAAATCGTAATTCATTCGTATCCTCTGAGAAATGGATCGGACACTGAAATACCTCTTTATACTTCGCGACGTAGCTTTGCTCTGGCCAGGTCACGCGTACTTCATTAACCGTTGCTGAATCGCCAAAATAAAACTTCAGGATCTGCCGCCAGATTGCCAACGTCACTTCGACGTCATAACGATATGCTTCACTCAAAAGTATCAGTGGCTCTATCGTAATGACAACATCATTGCCATCCAGCCAACAGCGGATATGTAATACCGGGTCCGTTATTCTCTGGAAGCGTATAGCGATATCCATGGCCCTTCGAAGTGTCGGGCTGCTGAGCATTGCGTAGCCCATAATACCCAGGTCGGCTATTGAAGTCCGTAACCCTACCAGTAAACCCAGAGCCGGTATGTCCACAATTTCACGGATAGCGCGCAGCGATTCAAAGTGCTGCTCAATCGTGTAATACGTATCGCTATTTTCTAATTCTTCCCTGTCCATTCCGATACGCTTAAGAATGATATCGGTTTCCACGCCAAATTCAGAAGCAACCTCAAGCAAACGCTTCATGTAAATGGTGGGAGTCAGACCAGAAGACTGCTTCAACCCGTTGTGAACATGTGCTGTCAGATTCATATACGAACGTGATTATAAACAATTCTTCCTGAAA
>CAZURU010000104.1:0-13753 GCA_964623585.1 uncultured bacterium | reverse complement strand
AGCTCTAAAAGCGGCAGAAAACGGAAACGCACCAAAGAAACCCGCAAAAGCTGCTGGAGACGCTAAGGCAACTGGGAACAAGAAAAACAATAAGAAGAATAAATAATACCATCGTTGATGATAGTTTGCAGTTTCAAACGTCAATTAGGCTAACGCAATAAGATACGTTCTTTCCACTTCTGGGTATCAAGCCACTTGACTGAATAGTGTAACAAGTTTTCCATCAACTTCCTGTTTATTTCTACATCTCTCTCGTTATCATTCTTCAAACTAGTGACAATGTACAATCCTTGTTGAAATGGAAGTGTAAGCAGTGCAGAAGCGTCCTGTGCTGTAGATTTCGCGAGTGAATTCCATTTACCGAGTGGGTCAACCCACATATCGTCGAGTTTGACCAAAGGAATCTCTTTTGTTTCAGGTGTGGTATTGAGCATATTCGGTTTATGAAAAACCCTACTTCTTCTTCCTTGTGTAGTTGGCAGAAGTTCATCGGTTTCGTCATACTCAATACCTGTTAGGGGTTCTGGGATCCAACCACCACCGCGTCTTTGTCTTACGTTTGTTTTGACATCCTGGCCTGATACGATAACGATGCCACCTTGACTAACAAAGTTTTTGATCCTATGTTCGGCATCAATATTGAGACGATACCCAGATTTATATATCTCTCCGTTTCCTATCCATAGGATGTCCATTTTAGCGAGTCTATCATTGCGTAAAGTATCAACAGGTTCATATAGCATGTGATGTTCCTGGATGTATTCGAATTGTTCAATCACTGGATACTCTTCGTTGGTGCCGTTACTTGTAAAAACCATAACCTTAAGGGGAAGTCGAACTTCACCGTATGTAACCAACTTAAGCAACGGTATTCGCAACCGTTTCTTAAATATCTTGGGATACGCTAAATGTGACACGGCTTCTTTCTGAAGTTGGTTCTCCCTTAGTTGTTCAACAAGTGCGTTCTGTGTAACAAGTCGTTTCGCGTAGAATGGCATAATCCTCTTTCGGATTGGCACTCGGTGACGCAGCGTATTGTCAAAATGTGTATATGCACTCTCTACTTCCCACCGTCTGCTGTAGCTTGAATCAACTGACTTTAGATCAAGTCTTTCTTCATTTACATTGGTGACATATCCGTGAACAAGGTTCATGCCGTGTATAGGTTTTCCTTGAGCATCTTGTATCGCGATTTCTTCAGTTTCGCTACGGTCCATGAGTGCTTCGGTCAATGCGGATATACTGAACAGTTCTTGTTGATGCTTTTCAGCACTCTCTTTGATTCTGCATACTTTTCGTGGAAAGATAACATCTGCATCGCGAAAAGAACGAAATTCTAATTTTATTTTTTTGAAGTTTCTCGGTGTCCGCATTTCAGGTACTGTAACGCGTTCGAATGGTCCAACACGGTGTTTGGACACTGGGTTAAGACGAATTCTCTTGACACTGAGGGGTTCAACACTCCACTCAAATTTCATGTTCCTTTCCCAATTAGGTGATCCATCATGGAGAATAATCTTTCCAACTTGTATTGCATAAGCGGTATTGTTTTCTAAGACTAAGAAGTATCTTCCTTGCTTGTCTTCTTCCATGCGGCAGCGGAGTCCTCGGTCATCACGTCTGTTGAAATTATTGATATTCTGTTTATATTCGTGATCATAACCCCATTGGTCTTTGTAACCTTTGTTATCCTTATCTTTTACATTCATGAATGAGAGATAGTCTTTATTGTAATCTTTGAGAAGTGCCATATATTGTCCCGAACCTTCCACGTCAATTTTTACCCGTGTACCTACGAGTCGTTCAATTATAGAATCATAACTTTCTTCAATAATGATAGCTTCAGATTGCCCTTTTAGTTCTTTCATTGCCGTATCCATCTGGCTTTCTGTGCTTTGTACGTCGTATTCTTTGGCAGCGGTATCAATAGTTTGTAGCCGTTGGCGCAACGGATTTGTTGTCTGCCGGATTCCGACCCATACCATATTAATTGCGTTTTTAACTGCGTCATTCAAAGCACTGAAGATGTTGCGCACCTTTCGTGCAAATCTTTGAGATAAAGGTGGATGGAGCAGACGTTCAAGGTCCCACGATCGTTCTCGTAATTCCCGTTCGTTCATGGTGTCTATATACCTTACGTAGCCTCTCATGCTGTCTAACAAGGATTTTCCTGGGAAAATATAACTTGGTGCTTGTCCGCGTTGTCGTGATTCTTCAGAAACAATTTCCCATCCATTAGTACCTTTGTGCATTGTACCTTGGTATCGCTTGCCATCTTTCATATCAAACACGACATACTTGTTCATGATTGTCTTGAGAATTCTGTCTTTCTTAAACAGACGGATAATATAAAAGATGCCTTGAAAAACGAACATGAGAAGTGCGGCAATAATAGGTAGTTTTATTCTATCCCAGAAACTTTTTGCGCCATCCTCTATAATGTCAGTGTTCTTTTCTTCTTGAGCTACAACCGTAAGGGATGCAAAGACTACACCGATGATAATTATGATTAAAAGTATATGTTGTGTTCTTACCATGATACAATCCTCCGATTAATATATGTTAATCCCGTTATCCGCTGCGATTCTGCGGACATTTTTATTCGCGAGCGGTATCTTCTCTTTCGGTAGATGTTCTATCAGTCCGTACCCATCAGGATAAAGTGCGTCAAATCTCTTTAAGGCAACTCTTAACGCCAACTCACCTTCACCTGGTACCTCTTCGTTAAGATGTAAGACTAATCCGTTTTCAACACGTATGTCTTTAATATGTGCCATCGGTGCGATTTGTCCCATGATATCAAAAATGTGATTTAGTCTTTCTTCGCTTTCATAGACCTGTCGGAGTGTTTGGAAATGGTTAGCAAAATCCATAACGATGCGGAGTCTATCAGAACCGACTTTTTCGACGACTTCTCTGCATGTTTCCGGTGAATCCATAATGGAAATTGCATGTGTTTCCATGACGAGTGTCAACTCTTCGCGTTCAGCATTTTCGGCGATCGGTTTTAATGTCTCAATTAACCTCTCCATAGATTCAGGCAGATGGTTGTCCTTATGTGAAGTCCACGCGCCATCTGGGTTTAGACTACCTGGACGGAATAGATAATAAAACGCATTGAGTTTTCGTGCAACTTGCATCCCAGAATTCACCGATGCAATTGCCGCTTCTCGTAGTTCAGGACGTGGATCGAATAAACACTCTTTATAGGTTATACCAAATTGTACCAGATCGAGATGAGCATTTTCAAGGAGAAATCTACATCTTGAACATTCTTCTGGTGAAACAAGCGGCATAACATTGCTTGAAAAGTGGAAACTTACACCAGTAAACTGCATTTTCTGAACTTCGGCGATTTCTTCTTGGTTGAGTTTTCTAAAATCACCACAGATACCTACTACGCCGAGTCTCATTATATTCAGTCCTTCCGGTTTTGAGAGGTATGTAATTAATTATGTAATTAATTTTATTCGTTACACAGTTTCCGACTTAATTTGTGTAATAAAGTGCGCGCTTCTTTCTGGTCAACATTATTGGAACCTTCCGTGAACCAGTCGCAAATCGATTTAAGTTTCTGGTATGCGATGTCATGCCGATTCTGTGCAATCAATAGTTTGCTAAAACTGACAACTGTCCGTATTTCCCAAGATTTTGCTTTTTGGCGTTGTGCTATATCTATTGCTTTTTCAAAGCAAATTTCTGCTTCATGTTCATATAGTGAATGATTGTTCTTATTATCTTGTTTACATGTATCCATATCTATCTTTATGAGAAACTGATTAGCCTTTAGTAGAAGTTCACCTTTTATTCGGTAGAGTTCAGCTTCATTTGCGCGTTCACCACTTTCATCAACTGCCTCTAATGCGATATTAATAGTCTGAAGTCCCTCTTGGATTTTTCCTGTCTGCATATATGCTTGTGCTAAAATACCTAAATAGAAGGGGCGCAATACCCGTGACCGGTTAGATTCCCATCCGCGGAGCCCTTCTCGGATAAGCGTAATTGCTTCTTCGTTTGTATTGTGCGAATCTTGTAGTAATGCCCATCCTTTCATGATCTTTCCCGTAGGTTCCCATACAGTGAATCCGTGTTCTTGGCATATTGCTATGAGTTCTGTAGCGTATTCGTAGACTTTTTCTCCATCTCCACGCAGTTGATACATCAGAGCACCGAAATGTAATGAGATTACTTTGCTAAACGGGTGTGGGCGTTCCTCACCCATCTGCTGTGACTCTTGGAATTTATCTATAGCTTGTTCTGGATACCCTAAGCACCACATGAGGGGTGCGGCATAAGCATGTAAAGTCATTCCTGGGTCAGCAAGATAGTGAAAAAAAGCATGGACTGGGTGTTGGTGTGGGTTATATCGTGAAATGCCTGCTTCAATGTGTGTGCATGCCATTTTTAGTTCCCCGAGATAGAAGAGTGTTGCTCCTAATGCGCGATGTGCTTCTACCTGTAATACTTCGTCATCTTGTTGTTCTGCCATTACTAAACACTGTTCTCCTAGTTCTCGTGCAGTTTGCAGTTTTGCTCTAACGAGATATGACAACCACAGTCCAAAGAGAATAGGAAATCGGAGTGGCATCCTTTCGCTGTTCGGCATTGTTTCTAGGAGTTCTTTTGCGCGTACATAAGTTTCTTCTACTTCACGTGCTGCATACCCCATCGTTGCTATCAAAGCTGGCCCCAAGGTTGTTTGTATCACTAGTTCCCGTGCTGCCCGTGCAGGAGAATTTGGTAAAGTTTCTAACAACGTTAAACCTTGTGTAAGGTGTCGAATTCCTTCAACATTAGCAGATCGAACGACTGCACGTTGTCCAGCCTGTTGCCAATACTCAATACCGCGTTCGGGGAGTTCTCCTTCCGTATAGTGGTATGCCACCAATTCAGGCTGTGTCCGAACAACGTCACCGAATGACCTACGTAACACTGTAGCAATCCTTCTATGGTAGGCAATACGTGTACTTTTTAGTAGACCTTGATAAGCTGTCTCTCGTACTAATGGATGTCTAAAAGTGTAGATGAGTTTGTTTTCATGTGTCTTTCTTGACCTTAATATATCTGCTTCAATAAGGTACTGTAACTCGTTTTCAAGCCATTGAAGATTGTACATCTGATTTGCTATGTGATGTGGTATTGTCATATTCTCAGCATGTGCCAGAGTCGGATCTGTTGTTGGTTCTTTAGTTATGCTAATCATGACTTTATGTAGTAATTCTGCAGTCCATTCTCTGCCGAGTGTTGCCCCAAGTTGCACTATTTCTTTCCGATCGCCGAGTCGGTCGAGTCGGGCTGTTAAAGATGCTTGTAATGTTGCTGGTATATCAGTTGTGACGTCAATATCTTGCAGGTCAGAATCAATCACCATGCGTGTTATTTCTTCAACAAAAAAAGGGACACCTTCGGTTTTCTCAGCTATCTGTTTGGACACATCTGAAGGAATAGCGTGATCTCCTGCGACTTCCGCGATCATCTGAAACACCTCTTTTCTACTCAGACGTTTTAATGAGATATCGGTAACCCAATCAAATGTTGTCAATGAATTGAGTTTTAATCGACTTGCGGCTTGTGTTTTATCTTGATTAACTTCAACCTCTCTTCGTAATGTAAGGATAGCAAGTATTTGATTTTTTTCCATTCGAGAGATTAACAGATGTAAGAAATCTATTGTAGAAGGATCTGCCCAATGTAAATCTTCAGCGATTAGGAGGAGCGGTTTGCGTTGAGCAGTTTTTAAGAAGATTCTAACGAGTGTTTGTAAAATACGTCTTCGGAGTTGTATTGGTTTCAACGCAACGGGTTGATAATTTGCATCAATCTCTAATAATTCAGCTAAAATAGGGAGTTTATTTATCCTAATATCGTTTTTGTTTAGGAACTTCTCCAGTTTTACGAGTCGTTTTTCGCCTGGGTCCATTTCTCCAAACTTCAAGAGTTGCTGCTTTAATAGTGTGAGGATAGGATATAAAGGACTGTTTTGTGAATCTGGTGATCCTCGACATTCTAATATTTGTGCATCTGCTTCAGTACCGTTGTAACATGTGACAGTGTCAGCAATGACAGCGACGATACGAGATTTCCCGATCCCTGCTTCACCTTCAATCAAGACGACCTGTCCAGATGATTTTAAAGCAAGTTCCCATCTATCTTTAAGTGTAGAAACATGTTGGTCCCTACCAATTATTGGTGTCATTCCATCGTGTGATGGTAGTTTTGTCTGTTCCCGTCTAAATGCTGGAAGGGTGCTGTCGGGGTGTTCCTCAAGTATCTGGTATATCGGGACTGGTTGAGAGATACCTTTCAGTGTTATTGTCCCTAAGTCTTGATATGTGAAGAGTCCCTCAATTAATCGGAGCGTCGTATCACCAATCACGATACCGTTCGGTGGTGCGATTTGTTGCATGCGTGCAGCAATATTAGGCGTTTTTCCCACGATATCTATTGCATCGCCGTGATAACGTTCTCCGTTATAGCTATCTAAAGGGGAGAGTTTTTCAGTTTTATTTTTTGGTGCCCCGATTTCCCACACAACAACCAAACCGGTGTCAATGCTGAGACGTACCTGTATCTGGATACCGAAAAGCTCTAACAATTGTGAATTCAGCGTTTCTAAGCCAGCGATGATTCCTAAACCAGCTTGAACAGCCCGGCGGGTTGCGTCTTCGTGTGCAATGGGATATCCAAAGTAGACAAGGATACCATCTCCGAAGTATTGCGCGATATGTCCATCATATTCCAAAACTACCTCTGCGACAGATGCACGATATGCATCTAGCACTTGTCTTAAATCTTCTGGGTCCAATTGTTCTGTCAATGCTGTTGAGTCAATCACATCGCAGAATAGCACTGTCAGTTGACGTCTTTCTGCTTTGCTGACTGCTTTGCTGATTGGTGTTGCACTGATAGGTGTTGCCGTGTTATCAAGCTCACTTCCGCAGTCCCCACAGAACTTGACAGATGGATTGAGAAACCCACAATTTGTGCAACGTTTCTGGGTTAGACTTTGCATAATTTATACAGGTAAAACTATAATATAGTGAACATTGAAAATAACGATACAAAGTACCTGTAGGAGCGATCTCCGAATCGTGACTTGAGTAGTGATAGCCAGGAAGCGGCCAGTTTTTTTAGAGTTTGCCTCCTACAGCACAAAATGTTCCATTAATTCAAAAGTTTACCATACATACTCCTTTTTGTCTGTTAAAAATCTTCCCCAAATTGCTGCAGGTATTCAGCGAGTTCTTCATCTCCAGGTGCCCGTTTTTTGGCTTCAAGCAAGAAGTTTATTGCTTTGTCTCTTATACCAATTTTCATATAAAACGAACCGAGATTGCGATATGGGGCATCATAAGTAGATTTATATTCTATAGACTTAAGATACAACCATCGGGCATGCAACAGATGATCTTTTGTTGAACCGATAAGGATATTGAGCGTTGTCCCAGTATTTCTGTAGTGTGGAAATACTTTGCCTCCTTTTTCTTCTGCGTATACTTGAATTTCGTTTGCTATCTTTTTTGAGCCTGTTAGCAAAACGATATAACCGGATTCGGTTTTCTCTATAGCGCGGTCAAGTTCAGCATACGCCTCTTTCACTGATGCACCTGTTAGGTTTTTCTTCCATGAGGGCCAATCTGGGCCTGCGTATTTCAGCCCAAGATCGTAGTGTGAGGAACCGAGGTCGTTATATATCTCAGCATTTTCTGGGCGTAAGACTAATGCTTGTTCGTAAAGTGCAATTGCCTGCGTATAATTCTGTGCAATATATGCGTTTTCTGCATCGATCTTGATAGACTTAAACTCTTCGCTTTCAATATTTACTTCCTCAGGAGATTGTGAGTTCCTACCCCCCAAGTAATGTATAGTTCCAATAAGGACAATTGACACACAAATAATAATAAGTATGAGCATGTACGTTTTCAATTTAATATCTCCAATGTTTTGGATGGCATTGATCATGCGTTCAATCTATAGGATACACACTGTCCATCCATATTGTTGTTTGCCATTTATTTGGATAGGAGTTGCTTTTATCTGTAAGTAATCCTTAAAACACTTATCTATATCGATTGTTCCTATTAAAAGTGATAGAGATAGACTTTTCCTTGCCAGCTCTTTCGAAGTAAAGTCTTATTCTATACCGTCCTCTGATGCGTTGATCTACGATTTTGAATATCTCCAGTGAATGAATTGCAATGTCGTTTATTTGATAGATGATGTCTCCCTTTTTTAGGCTATCAGCTAAACCACTATCTTTTTCCACGTGTGAGATGAGTACTCCCTGTCGATTAGATTTTTTGATGTCATTCTTATTAGGTTGTTTGAGTGTGAGTCCCCATCCATCAGGTGTATAATTCCATTCCAGTTTTTGTGGTTTTATGATTGTATTCTTTTGATTTCCTCTTCTGATAATTTCACACGGTATTTCTTGATTTAGCGGTAGTAGACGTCCAACAGCCTTGAATTCATTTTCATCTTTTATTTTGAGCCCTGCGATTGATTTTATGATGTCGCCACGTTTTATACCTGCTTTTGCAATTGGACTATCTTTTTGAAGTTCTGCTACTAAAACGCCGCGGGAATAGATTGCATTTTGTGCGGCATCTTTACCGAGTAGTTTTTCCGCCATGTCCTCAGTTACAGACTGTGTTTCTACACCGAGATAAGGTGGTACGACGGTACCGTGTTCAATGATCTTTCTGATAACTCTTCTTGCTTTGTTTGTTGGAATAGCAAAACCGACTCCTTGTGAACCGCCACTTGTTGAACGTATGACAGTATTAATACCGATCAGTTGTCCAAATACATTTACTAATGCGCCGCCACTGTTGCCTGGGTTCACGGATGCATCTGTTTGTATAAGTGCTTCATAGAATCGGTTGTCAACGGTCATAGAACGTTGTGTCGCACTGACAATGCCGATTGTCACAGTGGGTTGTGCTGTGCCGATCGATAGTCCAAAAGGATTTCCTATTGCAAGTGCCCATTCACCGATAAGGAGGTTATCAGAATTTCCCCATTCTATTTTGGGTAAATCCTCTTTCGTATTAACCTTTAATAATGCAAGGTCGGATAGGAAGTCGTATCCAAGTATTTCAGCCTTAAACTGTCGCCCATCAGCGATTGCAACAGTGATCTTTTCAGCCTGTTCTATGACGTGATGGTTTGTGAGGATATGACCCTCTTTACTGATGATGACACCTGAACCGACTTCACGCAAGGATCGTCTCTGGACTTGAGGAAGGTCACCCCAAAACCACTCTTCAAACGGTGTTAGCTGCGCCACACTGCGAATTGCACTAATATTCACAACTGCTGGACTTGCGCGTTCAACTGCGTTAACGATGGCAGTTCTCCGAGATTGTGTAACAGCGCGCTGTATATTCTGTTCAGCCCTATTTTTATCGCTGGCATCTACAGCATTGATAGTGCCAAAGTAGCAAGAAATCACAACCAAGATTAGGATTGTTCTTTTACAGAGCTTACAGAAATAGGAAAACCGCTGTCCTATTATAGGTAATCTACTATATGATAAGGCTTTTATTGGCATCTGTATTCTATATTATCCCTTTTTTGAGGTTAAGAATTGAAATATGATATCTCAATTATAGCATAAATACATTATATGTGTAAAGTTTATTGGATGGCAGTACTGCCTATGTTGAAGTGCCAGAACACGAAAACCCTCGTGAAGCCATAACTGTGTCGCTTTGGGTAAAAAGTTTGACAGAGAATTGGAATCATGACGGTTGGATGATAGAAAAAGCACATTCTATCTGTATGATCCAGATAGGTGTGCTTTTTTATGTTGATCTATAATCAGGTTATTTATTTTTCAATTTTAGTGATATGCGGTATCCTTCTAAGCCAGGATCTGTATCTACAATTTTCTGAACTTCATCTAAAGAACGTCGTTTTACTGGGATATTCTTAATGTTCGCACATCGTAGTGCTATCCTTGCACCGATTGAACTTGCTCGTCGCAGGTTGTCTAATTCTACCTTTTCGAGAGTATCGTAAGCGGTATGTCCAAATCCGCGACCTGCAGGTGCTGATGTAGGATCCCCCATGTGGCTTGTCGGTACTCCCTTTAGGAAAAAGGGGAAGTGATCAGAATAGGAATGCACTTTCTGTCCTATAGGCATATCATCATGTATATGCAATTGAAAATTCTCAAACAACGGCTGTAATTTTTCCCAATGATGCAGGACGATGCCTTTTCTGCTTGTTCCACCTGCAGCATCCATATTCAGCAAGAATCTAATGTTATCTAACTCGTCATCATGTGCGTCTGTATACCGAGATGCTCCCGTAAGACCGATTTCCTCTGTTCCAAACGCGATAAACCGGACAGTGCGTTTTAATGTATCCGCTGTATAGGTTGCCAAGACACGTGCAGCTTCCATTACAGAAACCATGCCTGATGCTGGGTCGTGTGCCCCTTGTGCTATATCGTGTCCATCATAATGGCATCCTAATATGATCATCTCCTCAGGTATTTCATTTCCTGGTAGGTCAGCGACGACATTCCAGGATGTACGTGGTTCGTTAATGTCTGTGGTTTGTAGTTGCATTTTGACTTTTCCGTATCGGTCTATACATCGCGTTAGAAAATCACCGTCCTCCTTACAAACAGAGATACCAGGAATTGGTGCGGGACTATCATTCTGAAGGCTACCCGTTTCGGGTCCGACACCTGGATGCTCACTGACAAAAATGAATGCGCTTGCTCCGCAGAGAACTGCTCGGTCATACTTTTCTTTTCGGTGTACCCATCGTCCAAGGTTTCTTGGAGATGAACTTTTCGCCATCACAATTTTTGTTTTGGCAGTGTCCTCAAGTTTACTGTATTCGTTTGGACTTCCATGTCCCACAGAAACAAGCTCAGCTGCAATATCATTGGCGGGACAGTAGGGTAGTGAAATGCAGTGTAAAGTTCTTTCTATAGGTTCGGTGATTGTCAAGTTTGCGGGACCGCGTGTCCATCCGGCATACGGATATTCCTCAAGTCTAACATTCTTAAGTCCGTATCGTGTGAATGTTTCCAAAATAAAGGTTGCTGCCTTGTACTCTTCAGGAGTTCCTGCAAAACGTGAACCGAAGTCATCGCATAGTACCGTGAGGTTTTCCATAGATTCACGACTTGTATAAATATTGCCGACCATTTGCCGGTCTATATGTAGGTATGGATTTTTGTTATTCATAGTCTCCTTTTGTCAAGAGAAAGTTGACGTACTTATGTTTACGTTTTGGATGCTGTTGAGTCTGGCTGAATGTTATTAGCGTTGGATAGATTTGCCAGTAATTCCAGACCAAAATCATCATCAGAAGCGGTGTCATTTGCTGTAGGTGCTGTCAGCGTTTTCATCTTTGCGTCTGCAATTTTCTTTAGGTGCCACGGGTTCAATACCTGTATCCTCCCTCGTTTCATTTTAATCACGTTGTGCTGCTTGAATGTTCTTAGTAGAGTTTCAATAGTCTCTATTGAACTTCCGATTAATCTTGAGATACGTTTTTTTGAAAGACGAGGTACTAACACGACACCTTTTCTGTCTGGTGTTTCTGCAATATTCTGTAGTAACAAGGCAAGGCGAGATGAGGCGCAGTAGAAGGCAATGTTACTAAGGGAATTCTTACTGAGTTTGTCTGGATTTTTGTTTAGTTTGAATATGTTTGATGAACCGTCAGACCATTGTTTATCTTTCCCTTTGAAAGATGGATAAACGTTTCTTACCTTTCTAAACATATTAGGCATCCTGCTTTTTGAAGGCAGGACTAAGTGCGGTTTCCGTTTGAGAAAAAACGCAAAGTCGCGAATCGTCACAACACCCAGACATACGGTTGATAAAGTCTCTGTGTATGTCTGGACATTTTCATCCAAAACGTCATCATCATCATTTTGAACAACACCAAACAATTCCCCTTGTTCCAATACCTCTTTTGTATTCTGTTTTTCGTCAGGGGCAGTATTCTTTGCAATATTCTTGGGTGTTTCTGATTCAGGTTCTGATGTGTTTTCAGCAATCTTCACCCGTCCCTCTTTAATCAGATAAACACCTTCTGTTGAGATGCGTTCCCCGTGTGTTAGGTTCTTGAATATCGTGATTTGTGCTAATGTGTGAATATCTTGTTCGTCAAGGTCTCTAAAGATATTAACGTGTTTTATACACCAGAAGCGTTCTGAAATAAGATTTCTCATAGATTCTTGCATCTGATCGTGATTTCTTCTGTTCGGGTTACATCAATTCATAGTTTATGTGCTTTTTCCAGTCTTCTTTCTGAAATCTCTACATAATTGTCATCTATATCACACCCAGTGAAGTTCCTCAGGTTTCTTAGAGCGGCGACTCCAGTAGTTCCAGCTCCGAGGAATGGATCTACAATAAGATCACCTTGGTTGCTATGTTTACGGACTAAATCCTCAAATAAGTGTAATGGCTTTTGTGTAGGATGCTCTCTTTTTCCGTTGTGTCGTGGGATCGGGTACTCATAGATACCTGAGTCATACTCGCTATTGAAAGTAGGTTTGCCAACTTTGACACCGACGACAGCCATTTCTCTACTGTTAGAGAGATAAGTTGCACGCATATTCAATGGCACAGGATTGGTTTTCTGCCATATAATTTGACGGATCATTTTGAAACCGGCTGATTCCATTGAAGTCTTCACTTTACCTATTTTCCAAAGGTCATACCATACAATAGCAGTGCCGCCGCGCCGTAAGGATTTGTAAAACAGTGTTGTCATCTCGTCCAGATCTATCTCAACATGATCCCAGGGACCGAAGTCCATGCTAATTGCGAATCGCTGTACACCGTTCACGACATCTGAAAATCCAGTTTTTTTACTAATACAGTAGGGTGGGTCTGTTAAGATGAGATCCACTGAACCAGCGGGTAACGCATCCATAAAATCTTGATAATCCGCCACTTCAACGTTGAAATCATTGAACATGATAGTTGTGTCTTTTAGTTTGTAATTCAGCGTAGAATTGTATGTTTCAAGAGTGTTGTTATTATCTTAACACCCGCTTTTATGCTACCTATGAATGTCCCACTTATTTTTGATGTGCCGATACGTTTACGATATGTGACCGGTACTTCTTTGACGTTCATCCCTGCTTTTGCCGCTTTGAGTTGCATCTCAATTGTCCATCCGAAGTCTTTATCCTGCATATCCAATGCTAATAGTTTCGTGTAAAGGATAGCTCGAAACGGGCCTAAATCTGTATATTTTACACCGATCAGGAACCACATGAGAAGGGTTGCAAGTCTGTTTCCAAATTTTGCCTGTGGTAGCAATGCTCCTTTTTCAGTGGGGATACGCGCACCGATGACAAGTTCTGCAAGTCCATCTTGTATTGGCTTCACGAGTGAAGACATCTCTTTCGGATCATCACTATAATCTCCATCCAAAAACACAACGATGTCTGCTTTATTAACGTTTGCGATTCCAGTGAGGCATGCGCGACCATACCCCTTTCTCGGTTCTGTTACGACTTTTGCGCCATGTTTTCGTGCAATTTCTGCTGTTCGGTCAGTACATCCGTTGTCTACAACGATGATTTCTTGCACAAGTTGTTTGGGAATATCGTTAATGACATTTGCAATCGCACCCTCTTCGTTCAAGGCGGGTATGATAACCGAAACATTCACGACTGTCTCCAATGTGTTGTGTCAATAGCATTGATGGAGTGAACAGGGTTTTTTAGTTTTAGAAAACATCGGTTATCAAGTTAACTGCGAGTTTA
>CAZURU010000103.1:754-13788 GCA_964623585.1 uncultured bacterium | reverse complement strand
TACTTCTTGCTTGCATACGTATGTCACTAAAACATTTATGAGATAAGCTCTAATACTGTCAGTTATGACATTCTCGGCTTATACAGCAAATATGAAGGTTTTATAAAAACCGCAATCAATTATGTTAACGATTGAAAGTAGTATATACTTTCATCCCTGGTTAGGTGCGATTTCAATATTGCACCGTTCTTATAGTATACATTAATAAAAGGAGAAAAAAATGAAAACTCTTTTATTTTCAACACTCATGGTTACACTTATCCTAACCCTCACTTCGTTTGCTGTTCATGCACAAATTAGTGCAGATGAATTGATGCTCTACTATAGTTTTGACGAAGACGCAGTGGCGAATGGTGAAGTCATGGATTTATCAAGTAATGAGAATAACGGTTTTATGCAGGGTGCTAACCTAAATTTCGTTGATGGCAAAGTCAACGGAGCACTTCAATTTCCCGGTGCTGCATCAGATTACATTGCCGTACAGAACCTTCACTATGCTGATCTGTTTGCAGAAATCACTATCGCAGTATGGATCAAAACTGCCGTAAGGGGCATGATAGCGTCTTGGGACAGAAGTGAATTCTACAGATTCAGTGCTGGTGATGATCAGCTTGGAAATCTTACCAAAATAGCCTTTGACGTCTGTTGTCCATTAGCGGATTGGCACGGTGAAACCGAAGTTACTGACGATGCATGGCATCATATCGTCGTTACCTTTAATGCTGAAACCAAACGTATTTATGTGGATGGGGAATTAGACGGTGAACAAGCTACACATACAACCGATAAGCGGATCGGAAAAGTTGTAACGCGTTATGGATTCATCGGTATCGGTTCAGAAGCTACTGCCTTTAATGGGACTGTTGGTCCAAACTGGGCTTTTAACGGATTGATGGATGAGTTCTTGATTTTCCATCGGGCAATTTCTGAGGATGAGGTAACAACCCTTGTGAATGCAAGTGGCAACCCATTAGCGGTTGACCCCGCAGGAAAATTGAGCACGACATGGGGACAAATCAAGAATAACAAGTAAGACAGTTAAACGGGTGATTGTTAACCCATCACCCGTTCTTCATTTAAGGCTTCAAGTAGCGTCTACTGCTTTTTGTATACCGGGCCATTCACGCCAGATGTCTGTGTAACTGTCATATCCATTCTCTGTGCAATCTACATGTCGTAAACGAAATATGACTGCATATCGAATATTAGCGGACGCATTCGGTGCAGCGGAATGAACAATCTGATGATGTGTTAGCACGACATCCCCTGCTTGACCTACTATCTGTGTTGGTCCTTCAGGTAGATCAGGTCGTGGCATACCGTTTGCCAGAATCTCATGCCCTTCCTTTTCAAAATAATCCGCAAAGAAACTGTGTGTTTTGGGCCATACTGTGAAATTACCACTAAACGGTTCAGGAACATCTGCAAGATACACGACTGCTAACGCAGTGAAACCACGTTTATAAACACCTTTCTCCATGCCATTTGTTCCACTTCCCAAGCCATCCAGATGCCCACGCGGCAGATTCGGATCCCGTTCTAACGGCATAGGGAATCGCAGTGCTATCTGGGCAGAACCGGGGGGTTGTACGTTTCCTTCCCCTAACAGAGATTCTGCGATATTGTGGATAGGTGTTTTATTGAATATATCAACGATCTGCGGAGCATTCCTGATCTCGTTACAATAAGATTGTGCTCTAAATTTCTCCAAGTCTTCTTGATGCATTCCTACTGAACCGATAGAGTGATTGATCAACTTACGTGCAGAATCCACCATCAGTTTTGGCACAACACCTCCAACTTTAATGTAGCCGTTTTCATGGAATTCTAACTTCTGTTTCTGTGTTAACATTTTATCTTCCTCCTGATATAATCCTGTGTCAAAAGTGTTATGTATAAGACCCTAAAACGTTCTGATTGGTTTAATCAAATTCGGTTGATCAACCCATCATTCACGCTTCCAACCTTGCATTTATCAAATAGGCACTATTGACATAATCTATATTTCCAGGACTTACGCAAATGTGGGTTTTTCTGTTAAGAATTTCGTTTTTTCAAGGATATTTTCCCCGATTTTCTGCTATTTTTAAGGATTTACCCCCCTTTATCCCCCCGCAAGCGAGGGGAATGCGTAAGTCCCGATTTCATCTTTTTAACCACTGATGAAACAGAACTTCTTCTGCTACGGGTTCAACAACACGCAGCAAAACGCTCTCATCATCAAAAAAGTCTAAGACCATGAATCCTGAATGTTGATGTGCAAAGAGTGTGTTGTCGCCATGTCTCACTGCAGTTGCTTTCTCACTGGAACCAAGTCCACTGATTAACAGATAATCTGTAGTTTTTCCTTGCAGGACTTGCAGTGAATGGTCATGTCCAGAAGCATATATTAAAAGGGGTGTTTTCTTTGCATTCGCAAAAACGTTATTAAACTGTGCAACCATGTCTTTATAGATGTCATTACTTAAATCCTGTTCAGATTTTACCAGATGCCATCGAGTTATGGGATATAAGGAACCCACGATTGGCACAGGTATCCAGAGCCATTTTTCCGCTTCCGTAAGAGGAAAAAGATGTGCCTTCCAATCATAAAAACCACCATGCGGCCCGTATGTTTCTACTGGATGGTGACCAAGCACTAAAACTGGCAATTCAGTATCTAAAGCATTCCTGAGTTCTGTGAGGATTTCATCATGCGTTTTTTTTGACTTTTCGTATTTGTGCAACCACCATTGTGTATCAAGCACAACAAGTCTAACTGTTGGGGCAGTTTCTGGTAGTTCCAAGGTAACTGGACCGGGGTCCCCACTCTTAGGTAGAAAGGATGGCTTTCGGTCGAGCGTATCGTTGACATAATTCTCTTGTGCGCGTAAAGCATGAATCCCCTCATCACTTCCACCTGCCCAATCGTGATTTCCGGGTATAAACAGGCCGTGTGTATCCGTTGATGTGACTACGTCTAATTGCGGTCCAAGGTGAGTCGGTGCTTCGTGCTGCATCTCTGTTGTCATACCGTGCGGGTACATGTTATCACCTAAGAAGACAATACTGGTTTTTTCAGGTGATTTTTGTGCCCATTTCTTTAATATGTCTAACACAGGCTCATCCGGTTTTGGCTGTCCTGCGTCACCGAGTAATAATATTCTATAGAGGAGAACGTTCTTTATTTCAATATCGTGTCTTTCAATTGCAGCAATATCTGTATGGTAATACGGGGAGGTATGGCTACATCCAACAAATGTCAGATATACCGACTGAACTATAATTCCGATTAAGAGAATACACCAGTAAATATGGGAACGTCTGTAGATTTTCATAAGTTCTCTTTTCTCTTGTGACAAAGTGAGGGATGATAGGAAATGAATAAGTTTATTATCACTTTTTTGTATAAAGTGCAATTAGTATTATGACATAACATAAGGATTTTTGCAAACTTGTCTGAACCAGAACTTTACACACCCTCCGTCATCAATTCCCTTGCATGACTCATAAAAACAATCTATAATAAATAGAACAACTAATATGAAATGATACAACTCTGTTAAGGAGCAAGTTATGTTTATGAAGAAATTTACTGTTTTATGTACGGTGTTAACATGTGGACTATTCGTTAGTTTTTGCAATGCTCAGATCGATTCTGAGAAAATCGTAGGTATATGGTTACTTGATGAAACTAATGGTGATACAGCTGAAGACGCATCTGAAAACGGATATAACGGTACGATCACTCAATCAGATTGGGTTCAAGGGAAAGTTAATGGGGCTCTTGACATAAAGAAAGGTGGCACAGTCACTATTCCATTCGGGACAGGTGTCATAACAGATAGAATGAGTTTTATTCTATGGATAAAGTTCACAGATCTTAGCGAACAACAAAACTATTTCTCTATACATGATCAGAGCAACAACCGTTATGTTCCATACAAAGAAGGTCCAAACGTTCTCCGTAGTTGGAGTAATGAATGGAATGTCAGCAGCGGTGTTACCGTCGAGGCAGGAACATGGTATCACGTTGCAAATACTTACGATAGTAGCACTGTAAGAATCTACGTAAATGGAGAAGTAAAAGTATCAGAATCAGTGCCGAAGTTTCAACTTGTAGATCAGAATCAAACAGCTTGGCTTGCCACAGATAAAGGGGCAAGTTTTCTATCTGCTTGTGTTATGGACGAGGTAGGACTGTTTAACGATGCTCTTAGCGAGGAGGAGGTCAAGAACATTATGCAGCATGGTATTTATCAGGCTGCTTATGCTGTAGAACCCTCAGAAAAACTGACTGTTATATGGGGTAACCTGAAAACAAATTGAGATCGGAATAAGATTGATGAAAAAGACTGATATAAAAGAACAGACCACTCTTTTTTCCGAACGAAATATATCTAAAGAACCAATTTAGGACAATTTGTCAGATGAAGTCGAACTCGTATCCTTTAGAGATTTAATTCCTGAAATCACAGATACAAGTTACTTAACCCATGCTATCGTTTCGTATCCTGCAAAGTTCATTCCTCAAGTCGTCCGATACACAATCAATACCTATACAAGCAATACCTTCGCCATTTTTCTGAGTTTGTATTGATTGTTTAGTCAACAAATATCACACATTTATCTGGAATGTTGGATGATATTATGATTAAAAATAACTTCAGGTTTGTGCTAATGTGTTTTTTATTTCTGTGTGTTTCTATACACCTGTCGCCCCGCTGGGGCTTATATTCAACAGGATAGTCGTTTTCTATACACCTGTCGCCCCGCTGGGGCTGTTGGACATTATTCAAAATGGTTTGTTGACTAATATAAAGCGTTTATTTTGGCGAAGGTATTGGACAAGTTGATATCCTAATTTCCAAATTCTGCAGCGACAGCAACAAGGTCTAAAATGTTGACAAACCCATCCCCATTGACATCCGCCTCGTTTTCGCCGGTTTGTCCAAATGCACCTGCGACGAGGACGAGGTCCAGTATGTTGACACTATCATCGCGATTAAGATCGGCAGCGGGCCATCCTGCTGCCCAGAGAAGGATTATCCCGTCCGAACCCGCGCTTGCCAACGTCTTACCATCTGGACTGAAAGAGACACTATTAACGAAACCGGTGTGTCCGTAAAGTGTCCTTAGGTGTTCACCCGTGATAACACTCCATAGCCGTACTGTAGAATCACCCGCGCTTGCCAGAATCCGCCCATCCAGACTAAACGCGACACTATTGACATCAAAGGTGTGTCCTTCAAGGGTATGTCGGATCACGCCGGTCGTAACATCCCATAGACGCACTGTCTGGTCAAAACTTGCACTGGCAACAATCAAACCACTCGAATTAAAAGCAACACTTAAGACTGAATCGGTGTGTCCTTCAAGTGTGTGTCGGATCCTATCAGACCTAACATCGTATAGAATAACCCTCCCATCAACATTTCCTAAGGCAACCATCCGACCAGCCGGACTAAAAGAGACACTTTGGAAGTTAATTCCATCAAAGGCATCAAAGTCAATTGAAAATGAGCGATCGAGAATAGAACGCGAAGTTAGAACAGTTGGAACATTCCATCCTAGTAAACGAAGATCCCCCGCGCTTACTAGCGTCGTCCTAATCGGACTAAACGAGACACTTGCTGCGCTCCAACGGTGAGGTGCTGTGCTCCATTCGGTACTCGATCGGAGTTTGCCAGTAGCAACATCCCATAGGTAAACATGCGATGCCGAATCCCCACTTGCTAATGTCTTACTATCCGGACTAAAGGAGATACTATTGACCGAACCTTCGTGTCCCACGATGTGTATGACCTCATTATGCGTTACTGTATCGTAGAGCCAGATACCGCTGTCACTTGCAGCCGCAAGGAGTAACCCATCTGGAGAATACGCGATATCATTAATTGGTTCTTCAGCCACATGCACAATCGTGCCTTCTGGTACTGTTGGTTCTTCAGCCACATGCACAATCGTGCCTTCTGGTACTGTCAATTCTGTCGATTGCTGTGCGAAACCGAAGTCATTCGAAACTAAAAATAACATGATCGTTAGAAAAAAGTATCTGAGTTTCATAGGATTCTCTTCCTCCTTATCGTTGTGCTGTTTTTAGCACATTAAAAAATGAAATTTTATCAAACCGTGTATAAGTTAGTAGGTTTGCAGGGGTGTTTTCGCTTTTGCAAGACACATTGCCAGATGGGTGGAGATGGAGAGGTAGAGGGTTCTACCCTGACAATCCATCTCCAAGTCCATTCGTATTCGTACAAACTTTCTCGAAAGAAAACTTGTAGATTATGACAATGTCTAAATATCATGCTTATCAATTCTGATATACGATAATACTAAGCCATGCACTGGCAATCTTCGCTTTGCAGTGCCGCGGCTCGGGAGTCTTGCAAACTCGCCGAACCACCAATAAAGATTTTACGGATCCCGAAGATATATTACCAAAAATCAAAATAAAATACAACGTTTTTATTACAATTATTTTATTGCAGGACTTACGCAAATGTGGGTTTTTCTGTTTAGAATTTCGCTTTTTCAAGGATTTTCTCCTCGATTATTTGGATTTTCTGCTATTTTTAAGGATTTACCCCCCCTTTATCCCCCCGCAAGCGAGGGGAATGCGTAAGTCCTGAATTGTTCTTCAATTTTTGGTGTAAACCACAGTCGGTATTCAACAATTCTTAAGATGGAATTGAAAGTTGGGAATTAGAATGGAACACGACATGGTTTGAGCTTTCTGATTTATCGGAACGCATTGAGACTGTGGTTGACACTGCTGTTGCTAATATATCACATAAACATCAGATCGCTGACGAACCTATTGAGGATACCGAACCCACCAGTATTGAAGGAAGAACACACAGAGGTAGTCTTACAGCGGTTCTTCACGAAGTTGTAAAAGCACGCGGGTTTGACAGAGAAAATGCTGCGAATGAGTTAGATATGAATCTGGAACAGTTGGAAAAGCGACTCTCATATATCGTCAACGAGCTTGCTGGCACATCCATCTTTTTGACACATTCATCTTTTTGATTGACACAATCCCTTTCACTGTTGTAAAATATATTATGAATAATATTGTATTTTTCATTATTACCGACCTAAAAGGAGACACCATGAAAACATCAAAGAGTTACTGGCAGAAACTGATTCCACTGCTTCTATTTGCGCTGATAATACTCCCTCTCTGCGCAGATGAACATGGGGAAGAAGAAGCACCACCCGTAAAAAAATACGTAGAGTTCACACTCAGTGGCACATACTCTGACATCAAAGAGATGAGCTTATTTGGAACAGCCACAACAAAAACAGTCCGTGGATTACTGAAAAAGTTAGATGCACTCAAAAAGAACGATGAAGTCGCAGGGATTATCTTCAAGATAGGAAATATTGGAATCGGATGGGGAAATCTACAAGAAATCCGCAATAAACTGAATGAATTTCAAGAAACCGACAAAGAACTCATCGCTTATCTTGAAAGTGGCGGCAACGCTGAATACCTACTCGCCACTACGATGGATCGCATCGTCCTGTTGCCTGTCGGAATGCTTAACATAACAGGTATACGTTCCGAAATAATGTTCTTCAAAGGACTATTAGAGAAACTGGATATTGAAGCCGATATGCTTGCAATGGGAAAATTCAAATCCGGTGTTGAACCCTACACACGCGACAGCATGTCAGAGTCTTTCCGTGAGTCCATGACGAGTCTACTTGATGACATATATGCACAGATGTTAGCGAAGATCGCTGATGGCAGAGACGAGATTACATCAGACGATGCCGCGGATTTGATAGACCGTGGTCCCTTTACTGCAAAGGAAGCACTTGAAGCGAAACTTGTTGACGAAATACACTACTATGATGAACTCTTGGATAAAATCAGAGAGAAACCCGATGTAGTATTATCAACAAAAGATGAAACTAAAAGAAGAAAAGTACCAGACTTGAACAGTCCTTTCGGACTCATGCAGCTTATTAGCATGCTCACCTCTTCGCAACGTGCAAGACCCCGTGCTGCAGATAAACAGATCGCGCTTATCTATGCAAGCGGTCCTATATTGCCTGACATCAGTATGCCTTTTTCTACGACGTCTCTGATTTCACCCAAAACGTTCAAGAAAGCGTTTAAAAAGGCTCGTGAAGACGATAAGATTAAGGCAGTCGTATTCCGCATAGATAGTCCAGGCGGTTCAGCGATGGCATCTGACCTGATTTGGCGTGAAGTCATCCTCACACAACGTGAAAAACCGGTTGTCGTTTCTATGGCAAATATGGCAGCATCAGGGGGATACTATATCGCAATGGCAGCAGGAACAATCGTAGCACAACCCGGAACGCTTACAGGCTCAATCGGTGTCTACGGCGGCAAACTCAATATGAAGGGGCTCTATAACAAAGTCGGTTTGACAAAAGAGATCATTCGACGTGGAAAAAACGCAACACTCTATTCCGATTACGGCGGTTTTTCAGATACTGAACGAGAACGCGTTGAAAAAATGATGAAGACAATCTATGAAGAATTCGTCAATAAAGCTGCAGAAGGTAGAGAAAAAACTTATGACGAAATCGATGCTGTCGCACAAGGGAGAGTCTGGACAGGTAAACAAGCAAAAGAACTCGGTCTCGTTGATGAACTCGGTGGACTTGATACCGCACTCTCTATCGCAAAAGAAAAGGGGGGAATAGCGGAAGATGATAGATTCAATATTATCGTTCTACCTGAACAGAAAACCTTTTTTGAACAGATGATGGAAAGCATGCTTGATGAAGAAGCAGCACTCTCTACCCCTTTACCTATACGGGCAGCACAACAGCATCCTGCTTTTTCTATGCTAAGCAAACATTTACATCAGATAGCAACGTGGCTAACCCTATTTGACAGAGAACGGGTTGTCACTGCCTTACCTTACGATATTATTATTCGGTGATTTTATGCATACAGACAATTTTGACGTTGATGTGACGGATGAACAGGTTACCTATTTTCAAGAGAACGGATACCTGAGCATCCCACGCATCACAACTGATGATGAGATAGAATGGCTAAAAGGTATCTACGATAAACTTTTCAATGAACGCACTGGTGAGGAACAGGGTCGTTATTTTGATCTTGCCGGTCCACGCGCCCACAAAGGACGTGAAACACTCCCACAGGTATTGGGTCCAGAAGCACAGTTCCCCGAACTCCGTGAGACAATTTATTTCAAGAACGCGCAACGACTCGCGGCAAAACTGCTCAGTGTTGAAAAGGATAAAGTCGGAGGTGGCGGACACATGATTTTAAAACCTGCAAACTACGGCAACGAAACACCCTGGCATCAAGACGAGGCATACTGGAATCCTGAAGTTTTGCCACATAGTTTAAGTGTTTGGCTTCCGTTGGACGAAGCAACCCTTGAGAGTGGTTGTCTCCATTTTATCCCAAAATCTCACAAAGGTGATGTGCGTTGGCATCGGCATATAGACAACGATCCGCTTGTGCATGGCTTAGTAACCGATGATGTTGATCCATCGGAAGCCGTTGCATGTCCCATACCTGCCGGTGGTGCAACATTTCATCATTGTCGGACTTTACACTATTCCGCACCCAACAGCACGGATCAAGAACGGAGGGCATATATCCTTGTGTTCAGCGGTCCAGGACAAAGGTTGGAGAAACCTGACCACCGTCCCTGGATAACAGAGGAACAGGAGGCGTTGGCGAAGCTTAAGTCGTTGGCGGCGGATAGGCAGTAGGAGACATATCAGTGAGAAAAATGGAAATATGGCGCGAGTACCTAATTGAAAAACTTGCTGACAAAGAAGTCGCAATTAATACCCTTCCTACTTATTTAGTCTGGACTATCCACTAATGCCAAAACTTTACACACCCGAGCGGAGAATTCTCATGTATTCATCGTGTTTGCCGATCCAAAACCATACAAGGTTTCCATCTTCTTCGCGAGCTAATGAACGGTAATCTTTATTTATTCTAACTGCACACAGTTTTCTAATCTTTTTCAAATTCAAAGATGGGTGCTTCGGATCTTGCATTAATAGGGTAAATTTACTCTGTGCAAGTTGCTTAATCTCTCGTGGTAGGTCTTGATAACATCTCCAAAAATTAGGGGTAGTCTTATAAATCTTTACACCTACCTAACCGAATATCTTCATCAACCTGCTTTAGAATATGATCCAATTTCCCGGTGTCTAAATCCTTTTCAACCTGTTTGCACCATTCATCATATTCAGTTTTTAGCACTACATGAAGTTTTTTTTCTATGGCTTTTATCAATTCTTCTTGTGTATTTTCTTCACACTTTATTTCGGGGATTTCTGGCATCCAGCCTATCCAACTATCTCCTTTTTTTTGGATATTTGCAGTGTAAGTTTCCATGGGATCAAAATATTCAATTTCAACAGTCTGTATTATTTCCATGAATGGCTCCTTGTGAAATGTTTTAGATTAAGTTTTATTATACCTTACAATAGTGCCATTGTCAACGTATTCAGACAGCAGGGGTGTGTAAGTATTTTTTCACCTTTTTTCAGAAGAGACGGCACTCGGAGAGTGCCTACTACTATTAAGAGCATTGGAAACCCTAAAATTGACACTTATAGTGACGATAACTTTACGCACCCCACAAATTTTATCTATTTGACTTTATAGTCACACTGTTATATAATTTTAAATCACATTGTCTAAACTTTGGACAATTTCTAACTTTTCCTTATTAAGTTTAAAATTACAGTTTTGTCGGGTGTAAAATTAAGAAAACTTTGAAATTTTGATGAATCACTCTGAATCCTTATGATAATACGAGTTGTCTTCTCTTTAGTCCCGTAGGGACTGAAGAAGGTTTCTGGCTCAGAAATGATTAAAAATGATACAGAACTCAAAACAAGTCAACAACGTATAACGTACTTTCAAGACTTGCTCATGCAACTGTGTGTTAAAGTAACCTTTGAAGAATTTTTATACGTTTCAAGTGGGTATCGGATAGAAATCGAAAAAATGCAAAAGGAAGTTCTTGACTACCTGACTCAACATTCTAAGGATAGAATTTGATGAATTACCGAAACAGATTTTTTAATCATCGTTCTGGTGAGAGGTGGAACAAATGAATTTCTCAAACTGGCTTGAAAATGGGGAATGGAATCTTTAAAAATCACGCCTCCTTTTCTGCAAATGGAGTGGACGGTCTGATCTTGAGGATACAGAAGGCACAACGTTAAAATAGAGAAAGTCGAAGATGAGGTGGGTTTATCTACAGCTCTAGACATTTATGTATTATTGCTTAAGGATTATATGAATTTATTATGGATGTTACATGGACGTGAAATAACTCCATCTGTTGTACACACTTGTGAATATCTCTAAAAGAAAGGATATGCCAATGAAAGATATAATAACACCTTCTGCATCACTACCTGTTATGTTTCCACAAAATCGTTTAAGAAAAAACATGGATGAACTTAAGTTGAAACATATTTTAGAAAATCCTCCGAAATTTGATACGCGTTATAGAACAAAGTATGGAGATTTTGTCATTCTTTTAAAAGGTACAACATACGATGGCAGAATTACTTCATACAATGTACTGCCATCGGAAATTCGGGCCACACTCTAAGACAAGATTGTGGTATAATAAAAGTACTATTGAAAGGAGTATCCGATGGCGAAACGAAAACGAAGAAACTTCACCCCCAAGTTTAAAGCTGAAGTCGTTCTTGAGGCACTTATGGGTGAAAGTTCACAAGCAGAACTGTGCCGGAAACACAACCTTAGCGATGAACAACTCTCAAAGTGGAAGCGACAGCTTCTTGAAAATGCGTCGACCCTCTTTGAATCCTCTGATAAGCAGTCTGATGCCGATGCGGATCGGATCGCACACCTTGAGCAACTCGTTGGACGGTTGACCGTGGCACTTGACATCCAAAAAAAAGCCTCGACTTGGTTGAACTAACCCAATGGAGCAGCGGGAAATGGTTCAGGCACTACAGACAAACTATTCGGTTCGGCAGATCTGTGAGACACTCGGCATTAACCGGAGCAATCTCTATTATGAACCGATAGAAGAAGCCTTATGTCAAAGTGTTCCAGAGATCCATCATTCTGATCAAGGCGTTCAATATCTTTCAAATGCTTACGTCTCCATGTTGAAGCATCATAGGATTGAGATATCGGTTGCCCGTAGAGGGTGTCCTTGGAAGAACGGATATGCTGAAAGACTTATCCGCACTCTCAAGGAAGAAGAAGTTTACCTTAATGACTATAAGGACATACACGAAGCGAGAGCCCGTATTGGGCATTTTATCGATCAGTGTATCACCAGAAACGTCCATACTCTGCGTTAGCTTATTTGACACCTGTGGAATTTCAACGAAAAAACGTGTCTTAACTTTGCTGGTTTTTTGGTCTGAATTACCGTTGGTGCTTCATATAGTTAACTTACATAAAAAATAGAATTATATTTTGACTTGTCAGACAGAGATACATAAATATCGTCTCTGGTATAACAAAATCCTCAAATAATTGTCTGGAGAATCCACATGAGTTATTTTTTCCGCTATATAGACACGTTTGTACCGTTCGAGAAAAAGACTGAGAAAAGCTTACGAAAAGATGTAATTTACAATCTTGATGAATTCCATACTATAAATAGGGTTGGAAACCGTATCACAGCTTCAAGATCTAATAATACATCAGTAATAATAGCTATCTGTAAAACAGAAGTTGGTGCTGCGTATATTATGGATTGCATTTATGACAAGATCCCGGTCAATTTACATGATCTAAATAAAAAAGAGACAGTTTCTGAATGGCCCTCGTTTTAAGTAACAGTTATAAGGTAGTATTACATATTTAAAGGAGAAATAATGTATTTATTAATTGAAGGTGACCAACCTAAAACCCACAAGGTTATATATTGCCCATTACATAGTGCAGAGACTAAACATATTAAGGAAGACAACTCAGAGTATTGGAAACTTATTGGAATAACGGAAAAAGATGATGATATTTGTATAGCAAAATTTGCCACCGAAGACCACGCTTATAAAGCCCTTAGTCA
>CAZURU010000103.1:0-744 GCA_964623585.1 uncultured bacterium | reverse complement strand
AGTCAACTATTCAACCATATTACAAATGATGCAGAACAATGGGACGTTGTAGAATACAAACAATATTTAGAGTCAGATGAACAAGGGGCGAATCCCTTTGAAGTAAACATTTAATGTGGATGGGGGTAGGAACAATATATAATGGCAGATATAGAAACGCTTACTAAATTTATGAAATGGGTTGAAGAACTGTCACCTGGAGAGTATGTATTTAGAGGTGTAACAGATGAAAACCACAAAATAGAAGCTACAACCTACCTTCGTCTAAAGGATAAAGAGGGTAATTTTATTAACCCAACAGATAATAGTCCTGAGAAACTTCTAAAGATTAATGAAGACATGATTCTGAATGCAAAACATCAGAAACATAAACGGGAGTTAACGGACTTAGAATTGCTGGCAGAACTGCAACACATAGGGGCCGCCACTTGTCTTATAGATTTTACAAAGAACCCTTTTGTGGCATTATGGATGGCGTGTAGACAACAAACCTCCGATAAATCCGAAAAGGGATTAGTATACGCTATAAATGTAGATGACTCACAAAAATACGTAAGAATAAAATATAAAGATCTTAAAAAAGAAATAGGTGAATTTTTCAAACGTGATGATACTGAAGGTTATCAATGTTTTATGTGGCAACCTGATTACCAAAAACCTCGCATGCTGGCACAGCAAGCTGTCTTTTTGTTTGGTGGTGCTCAAGTAGTGGAAACGGAAACTTACCCAGTTCCTAATGGTAAT
>CAZURU010000102.1:8848-13915 GCA_964623585.1 uncultured bacterium | reverse complement strand
ATACCATTTCTATTAATTATTCTCCCATTACCGACTTTATAGAAATGAAGCGGTGAACGGCACAATCTAACAGAATGTGCTACAGTAAAGAGGCATTTTCATTTAGAAATGGTATTATTACCTTACGGACAGTACACTGAGTGTGCCTATTATATTTAAACACAAATAATGACTGTAATTGTAATACATAATTCTATACTTAAAACATTCTGTTGTCAAGGAAAACTACAAAAGTATTAATTAGATATAAAGAATACGCCATAATTGAGATTTGCTGAAAGTTAAGGCTTAAAAAAGGTAGGAGCGATTTCCTTCTCAATGCAGAATACCAATCCCATTATCCCATGCGAAAAGTTCTGTGCGTAGAAAATGATTCTATCAATCTGTAGCACATTCATCCTTGATTGTGCTACCAGTATTCTTAATTAAGGATATGTCATAGTAACAAGAGAAAGAAGCACATTCAAGGAACAATGCGTTTCAGCCGCAATCAATATAAATGGCTTGTGGGTTGAGAGGGACAGTTCACTAAACTAATTTTCTCTGTCTTATATCACCCCAAGGGCCCGTAATAGCAAGCGTTATTCCAGGGTTCTGGATATTGACAAAGAGGGTCGTGCCATCAGGGGAGAAAACTGCACCAGCTAACTCTGAAGTGTTGCTGGCATTTCGGGCAAACTGATAGGTGTATCCTTCAGGGGTAACGCCAACTAAAAACTGTTCTTTTGAACCGTCCTCACAGATGATAACATCTCCCCAAGGGGCAACAGTCAAGTTATCTGCATTCTCAAGGAGTTTACTATCGTTCGGTTCAATGAAGAGTTCAAGTGTTCCCGGTTGTTTATCTTCTCGACTTGTACCTTCGTATTGACTCGGTGTATATTTCCATATCTGTCCCTTGTTAGCGATACCGCCATTTGTGCAGGCGAAATAGATTGTATCTCCACTGTACCAGATTCCTTCACCTCGGGCAAACTTAGCAGCATTTTTACTTTCAGTACCTTGCACCCGTAGATCATCCTTTGGCGATTCTACATTTTCAATATCCACCCAAGCAGTTGCCATCTTTTGTGAGACGAGGATCGGATTGTAGGTCCAAGGTGCGATTTTTTGGAGACCTGACTTCCAGTTTCGTGTGTCAGGATCGGTCATATCTTTGATTGTCAATGCTTGAAGACGTCCTCCTTTCACAAGGTTGCTGGGTTCATCAGGAATAAACCGATAAAAGAGACCGTCATTCCTGTCCTCTGTTTCGTAGACGATACCGGTATCCGATGCAACGGCGACAGCTTCATGGTTGAAACGTCCCATTGCTTTAAGCGGTACTGCGTTGACTAACCCAGGGGTTGTCGTAACAGGTACTTCAAAGTTATAACCGTGATCTTGTTCAAAGTCATTCTCAGCTTTCTGAACAGTTTCTTCACACGTTATCCAAGTGTTCCAAGGTGTAGGTCCACCCGCACAGTTCCGTAGCGTTCCAGCGAGGCTTAAGAAATGTTTTTCAAGAGTTCCTGTCTGTGTGTCATATATGAGGGTTGTTGTTGCGCCAAGACTCGGAGATTGGCTCTTTCCCAGATCGTAGAACTTTTCTGTGTCAACGAGGTTTAGTTTCTCGTTATTCCATCCGAAGGGGCCGATTATCTTGTCGGTAGCGTTCAATTCGTGATTACGAATAAGGATAGTCTTTCTATTAGCACCCTGAAAAGCAGCCATACCATCATGTTTTCCGGGCACCCATAATCCATCGTCCATTATCTCACCTGTGCGAGAAAATGCATGACATACAAAACCTTGGGGGAGATCAAGCAATTTATTCGGACTGGGCTTAAAAACATAAGGAGGATCAGGTCGAAAACCCGGGATGTGTTTAATCAGTTTACGACTCACACCAGAAAAACCGAAACCTACTGCAGCAGACCCTAAGGCTACACCGCCATAACTCAAAAATTGTCGTCGTGAGAGCTTATTCTTCATCTTGACTACACCTATAAGTTGAAAATAAAGGACAAATAAGAATTTGTTAACAATTGGAAATCATTGGTTTTAATAATAGTCTACAATTGTTGCATTTATTTTGAGATTTCTGTAAGTTTTGTTGACAATACAATTGGACGTATGGTAGTCAGTTTGATAGAGAACGGATTGTAGGTAAAACAGAAAACATACGGAAAACCAATGAATCTTTTGACATGATACATCACTTTGTGCTAAAATTCTATAGTAGAGAAAGTATAACACAGATTTCATAAGTGTGCATTTTTAAAATACAGCAAAGAACCAATCTTCGCGGTCTGATAGGAGGAACATTATAATGGAGAACCATAGTTATACGCCGAGTGAAATTGAGCCGTATTGGCAAACTGTCTGGAGTGAAAAGGACGTTTTTACGATACCTAACGACATTGAAACTTTAGAACAGAAACCGAAATTTTACGTTCTCGGCATGTTTCCATATACTTCGGGAGCAGGTCTTCACATTGGTCACGCGAAAAATTATGTTCCTACAGATGTCATTGCAAATTACAAACGCATGCAAGGATTTCATGTGATGCACCCAATGGGGTGGGATGCTTTCGGTCTACCGACAGAACGCACTGCAGTACGTGAAAATGAACACCCTGCACACATAACAGAACGAAACACTGAGACATTTCAACAACAGATACAACGAATCGGTCTTTCCTACGATTGGTCACGCAAAATTGATACCTCACTCCCCGAATACTACAGATGGACACAGTGGATATTTCTTCGTCTCTATGAAAAAGGTTTAGCCTATCTTGCCGATGTTCCTGTCAACTGGTGCCCAGCTCTGGGAACTGTGCTATCTAATGAAGAGGTAAAAGATGGAAAATATGTTGAAACAGGTGATCCTGTTGAACGTAGGTTAATGCATCAATGGATGCTAAGAATCACGGCTTATGCAGAACGTCTTTTGGACGACTTGGAACTTTTAGATTGGCCCGATGGTCTAAAAGAGATGCAGAGAAATTGGATAGGTAAGTCAGAAGGGGCAGAGATAACATTTGACATAAAGGATTGTGACGCTAACTTCACTGTTTTTACAACAAGACCAGATACGCTCTTCGGTGCAACCTACTGTGTGTTAGCACCTGAACACCCGCTTGTGTCAGAGATTACACATTCAGAATTCGCATCACACGTCAATGCTTATGTCCATGAAGCAAAAAACAGATCTGACCTTCAACGCACTGACCTTGCAACTGAAAAGACAGGTGTGTTTACCGGCGCGTATGCGATCAACCCATGCAACGACCAACCCATACCAATATGGGTTGCTGACTATGTTCTCGTGACCTACGGAACTGGTGCAATTATGGCTGTCCCAGGACACGATGAACGTGACCATGAATTTGCCGCTACGTTTGATATTCCCATCGTTGAAGTTATCAGCGGGGGAAGCAAATCTATTTTGGAGGAAGCTTTTGAAGGAGACGGCGTCTGTGTTAACTCAGGTTTTCTTAATGGTCTAAAAACCGATGAAGCAAAAAAGCGCATGATCGCGTGGCTTGAAAGTAACAAAAAGGGAAAAGGGCAAATACAGTATCGTCTGCGAGATTGGTTATTCTCAAGACAACGGTATTGGGGAGAACCTTTCCCACTTGCCCACCTCGATGATGGAACTATTGTCCAACTGCCGGATGAACACCTTCCGATAGAACTTCCCTCGATAGATGCATATAGACCGACAGAAGATGGGAAACCCCCGCTTGCGCGCGCTGATGAGGCATGGTTAAAAGTGCAGTTGCCTGATGGCAGAATCGCCACACGCGAGACTAATATTATGCCGCAGTGGGCTGGATCATGCTGGTACTACCTCCGATACCTGGACGCACATAATACAAAAGCCCCTTTCGATTCTAAATTAGAACAGTACTGGATGCCTGTTGACATCTATATGGGTGGAACTGAACACGCTGTGTTACATCTACTCTATGCACGATTTTGGCACAAAGTGTTATACGACTGCGGCTTAGTCTCTACGATTGAACCATTTCAAGCACTGCTGAATCAAGGTACTATTCTCGCTGAGTCGTTCCAAGACGAAGTTGGAAAATACTATTACCCGCATGAAGTAAAACGGGAAAATGACAAAGCAATTGTCAAGACTTCAGGAAAACTGCTGCGAGTCCAGATGGAAAAGATGTCAAAATCACGTTTCAATGTAATTAATTCCAATGATGTGATAGAAAAATATGGTGCCGATTCCCTGAGACTCTATCTGCTCTTTATCGGTCCGGTTACAAAGAGCGCACCGTGGCAGGATGCTGGTGTGGAAGGGGTGTATAAGTTCCTACACCGTGTCTGGAGACTCGTTGTGAATCCTCACAACGGAGAACTGAATGAAAAGTTGACAGACGCTGACAGTACTTCAGAATCAGAACTGTGGCGAGAATTGCATAAGACCATAAAACAGGTAACTGAAGATACTGAATCTATTGACAAAATGAACACCGCTATTAGTCAGATGATGATTTTTGTTAACACTGCAACGCAAACTGAAACGCTTCCGCTTGAGACAGTAAAGATATTTCTTCATCTATTGGCACCTTATGCACCACACATTTCTCAGGAATTGTGGCATCGTCTGGGAGGAACCGGATTCATCGCACACAATAGGTGGCCAAAACATGATGAGAGTATCCTTGAAACTGAAACTATGACGATAGTTGTTCAAGTCAACGGAAAACTCAGAAATAGGCTCCAACTTTCTGTTGACGCGCCAAAAGAACAGATTGAAGAAAGCGCACTTGCGGATGAAAGAGTCCAAAGGTTTATTGAAGGTAAAGAAATTCGGAAAGTTATCTATGTTCCGAATCGTCTCATCAATATTGTCGTTTAGGAAGGTTGGAAGGTTGACCAGGATTATCAGGATTATCAGGATTATACCAAGATAAGAGGGAAGATTGGAAGGATGGAAGAATGGAAGATTGGAAGGATGGAAGAATGGAAGAATGGAAGAATGGAAGGATGGAAGAATGGAAGATTGGAGGATTATCAGGATTATCAGGATTATACCAGGATAAGAGGGAAGATTGGAAGATT
>CAZURU010000102.1:0-8748 GCA_964623585.1 uncultured bacterium | reverse complement strand
TGGAAGAATGGAAGAATGGAAGAATGGAAGAATGGAAGAATGGAAGAATGGAAGATTGGAAGATTGGAGGTTGGAAGAATGGAGGACTGGATGATTGGAAAAAATCGAATCACTGATGAAACAGAGCAGCATGCATATCACAGAAGAATGCAACTGCAGATTAATTGCCCGCGATTAAAACAAATCATTTACAAGAGTTTTTTGATATGTGTGTTCATCGTGTTAGGCATCGTTACTGGAGATGCATTTGGAAAGGATTTAGTTGGTAAATTTGTTGTGGCAATCCGAGAACCTCTACAAAACGAAGACGGATTTCGGGTAACAACACGTACCTTGGAGAGAGGACGTGATACATCTAATTGGTGGGAATACTACCAGTACAATGTCTGCACAATGAATCCAGATGGAACAGACTTTGAACGTCTAACCGATGATGGTGTCTCATACAACCCACGTTGGGCACCAGATAGAGAACGAATTGCATACATATCTGGAATTGAAAGATCGAAATCACTCTATGTGATGTCTTCAGATGGCACTGAGAAAAAACAGTTAATTAAGAGAGAATATGAAATTCATGATTACTGGTGGTCGCCTGCAAGTAACGCACTATTAGTCGTCGTAGAGATTGACCGACCAAAAGACAGATTAGAGAATTGGGAAGTAACAGTTGAAGGAAAAATAAAACGTTGGCGAAGTGAACGGTGGGCAAAAGGTTGGCTACATTGGGATGAAAGTGGTGAAAAGGTTAAAGAGCCTAATAGAAGATTGCTTGAGGTACTACCGAAAGGGATAAACTGGCCCGAGTGGTCACCGGACAAAAGATGGATCGCTTTTAAAACGGATGGATTGCTTGCACTGGCAGAACCAGATGTTGTCAGTATGGGACGGTCCTGGTTTCTACAACGTGATGAACCGCCATGTGGAAACATTGAAGAATGGTCTCCAGATGGTAAGCACGTCCTCTTTTATACTTCAGGTGAGATATGTACGGTTTCTGTGGAAAAAGGAAAGATACAGAACTATCGGAATCTAAGTCTTTATGCTGGTCGTGAAGCAACATGGTCACCAGATGGGAATTACATCGCCTTTATCGGTAGTGATTCAAACAGACGACGTACCAGTGAAATCTTTACAATACACGTTGAAAGTGGAAAAATGGAACAGATAACATCAACTATCTACGATTTCATCAATCTTCACTGGAAATAAAGGAAACGCACAACAAACATATAGCAATAGCGAAGAAAAACTTATGACAAATTTAGAGAAGAATATTGATATACAAGATGAAGGTAATCTATCCATCATTCCATTAGGGGGTCTGGGTGAATTCGGACTCAATATGATGGTCTATGAAACCGCACAGGATATAATTGTGATTGATACAGGATTCATGCTACCGAATTCTGACATGCCTGGGGTAGATCTGATATTTCCAGATATCCACTACTTGGTTGAAAGACATGAAAAGGTGCGTGGCATTCTATTGACACACGGTCATGAAGATCACATTGGGGCTTTATCTTATGTGTTACAGCAAATTGATGCCCCTGTGTTCGGGACACAGTTAACACTCTCTATAGCTAGTGGCAGATTGAGAGAATACGGGGTGTTGGATAAGGTACAATTAAACGCGATTGTTCCAGGGGATAAAGTGAGTTTAGGGGATTTCACTGCAGAGTTTATTCATGTCACACACAGTATACCAGATTCGGTAGCAATTGCACTGCAAACCCCCGCAGGTATTGTTGTCCATACAGGTGATTTTAAATTCGACGCTACCCCTGTTGACGGTAAACTAACGGACATTCAGACCTTAGCACGACTCGGATCGGAAGGTGTACAATTGCTGCTCTCCGATAGCACAAACGCTAACTGGCAGGGACAGACTCCCTCAGAACGGAGTATTCTTGACTCAATAGACAGTATCTTCCAAAAGACTGAGCAAAGACTCTTTCTTTGCACTTTTTCATCAAGTCTACATCGTCTACAACAGTTTATTGATTTAGCAGTAAAACATCGCAGACTTGTTGCTGTAACAGGACGTTCTCTTATAAATAATGTCCGTACCGCAACAGAACTGGGACACCTCAAACTTAATGTAGATTATCTGATTGACGCACGAGATGCTTCCCTATATAAACCCCATGAGGTCGTTATTCTTAGCACTGGTAGCCAGGGTGAACCCCGTTCCGCGATGTCCCTAATTGCGCTTGACAATCATCCCTTCTTAACGGTTGAACCGAATGATACTGTCGTCATCTCAGCACGGATTATTCCAGGAAACGAAAAAACCGTAGGTAATGTCATTAACCATCTGCTCAGACGTGGTGTGACGATTTACCACGAACGGAATGCTAATGTCCATGTGTCTGGACACGGTTCAAGTGAAGACCTTAAACTCATGCTCAACCTACTAAGACCAAAGTTTTTCGTTCCTATTCACGGGGAATATCAGAATTTAGTGCGGCATGCTGAATTGGCAGAATCTGTAGGAATCGCAAGGAATAACATCAATGTAGTTGAAGATGGGGAACGCATTAGTCTTACGTCAGAGTCTTGTGAAGTATTTGAACGACAAGGAAGATCAGGCAGAGTTTTAGTGGATGGAAAACCAGATATTGAACTTGAGGATATTGTATTGCGAGACCGTATCCAACTCTCTCAAGATGGTATGGTGATCCCAATAATAGTCTTACAGAGCGATGGCGGTGCAATAGCTACGGAGCCAGAGATAATCTCTCGTGGATTTGTCTATATTGATGATTCAGAGGAACTTTTCACTGAAGCGAAGAACATTACGAGGAATGTCATTGACAAGTTAACGGATGAACAGAGGCAAGAAACGGAGACTGTTCAGGATGAAGTTAGGACCGTGCTCCGCAAATTCTTCTCTAAGCAGATGCAACGTAGTCCCTTAGTTTTACCTGTTGTGATGCGGGTGTAACTTATACACAGTATAAAAATAACAATACCTTCGCAAAAAATAGACATTCTATTAGATTGGGCTTAAATTCTTTGAACGTTACGAAATTAGAGACCCGTTTCAAATATGAACAAGTAATTACATCCGAGTTCCCAACGTTCCTTTTTACACAATTCCCATTGGTTGAAAATATCTGGCAAGACTTCAGGCTTGAATCCGTAATGTTCTTCAAACGAAAGTCCCTTAATAATTTTGAGAAACTTCAAAACATCTAAGATCTTATCTACAAATGGATGGGGTGCGGTGATAATAACACGTCCATCAGCCGTTAGGTGGTTCCAACAGGTATCTGCTACTTTATGGAGTTCGTTTTCAGGAATATGTTCAACGACCGCGAGGAGGGTGATGACATCAAAACGTTCATCAGAGTGATAGTCCGACGGGAAGGAACCCGGTAGAAGCGTATAAGACTTCGTCTGTATGGTAGTTGTAACAAGTGGGTCTATACCGACACCCGATAGAATGTGTCCGTTTAGAAAACGTAAAAACGAACCATCTCCTGTCCCAATATCTAAGAGATATGAACCTTTTGGAATGTGTTTTTTCGCTTTGGCAAACCTTAAGGATTCAAGGAAACGATCCATCGGTTTTTTTGGGATCTGTGGAAGTTGCTGATTGCTAATCATGTTCTGTCTGGTTAGTGAGTTTATATTTCAGCATAAATCGGATATGTCGCCATGCATCTCTAATAGCATTGAGTTTTGAATCGCCGCCGCGTGAGTGATAGGTGATGGCAATTTCAAGTATTTTCAGTTCAGACTGCACAGCCTTGATTACCATTTCGGATGCAAACTCCATGCCTGTTGTTTTCAATTTCATCCGTTTGTATGCTTCGGCAGTAAATGATCGCATTCCGCAGTGTGCGTCACCGATGTCTGTTCTAAATAATAATCGGAGCATACCAGACAAAATCGGATTGCCAATATACCGGTTTGCCCACGGCATTGCCCCTGGAAGTATCTCACCTTTAAACCGATTTCCTATAACGAGATCGTATCCATTTTGAAGCGGTGTGATGAACCTTTCTAAATCCGTGAAATCGTAGGTATCATCGGAATCTCCCATGATAATGTACTGTCCTTGTGCTGCAGCAAAACCTGCAAGATAGGCGGCACCGTAGCCGCGCGTGGATTGATGAACGACGCATGCCCTGAGCTCCTCAGCGATTGCAACAGAGTTATCGGTAGACCCATTGTCTGCAATGACAACTTCGCCCACAATACCTAATGTGTCTAAGGTAGTTTGTGCTTTCTCAATACAAGTACCAATTGTTTCTTCTTCATTGAGACAAGGCATGACAACAGAAACTTGGAGATTCCCGTTTTTCATCGGGCTGCCCTCGACTGCTAATTTTGTAAGTAGGATGGTGTGAAGTAAAACTCACCGAATCATGACGAATACCAAACGCGTATTCGTCCAAGCGTATTTGGTATTGATTAGACCTGATGCTAAATATCAGTGCTAAAGTCGGGTTTTGCTCCTCTTGTTACTCTACTGGATGAATATTCAAGGAATTCATAATATTGATTTAGACCAACAATGTAAATATTGACAGTCTACAATGTTATACGCGAGCAATTCATAGGTACTTCCGCTTGCTTTAAGAATTTAGGTAGTTCAGAAGATATTCATAGGGATCAATAGCGTCTTTAAAATCAATAAGCAATAGATCTGGTGGAATATCATTTTCGGTAAAATCTGCTCCACGCGCTTTCCAGATTTTACTAAGACGGGCGTCTGCCTTAGCAGTACCTAAAGATCGAGCGATATATTTAACCAGACGCCCCTGATTCGTATAGGTACCCCATTCAACATAGAGCGTGTTTTTGATGATTGGGTACACTAATCCATTATCTAAATGCATTTTAAGAACAGGAATGCCTTGTTCTTTTAAATCCGATTCAATCAGGTTTATTAGGTCTTCCTCTGTAAAGTTGGCTTCAAACCAACTTTTGAAGTCTGCCTTTTTAGGTATAGACTCAATGGATTGAGATATTTCCTCTATGAGTGTATTTTCACCCGTTTTGTTGAACTGTGTAATGTTATCTATCTCTGCTGTGTCGGACATCCCATGATTCTGGTGAATAAGCGAATTTTCGACCGGTTCCTGCTGTTCATATTTTTTTTCTTTTTGGGCTTGGATATATTGAACAAATGCTTTTGCTCGTTCAAGTTCTTCCTGATTTTGTTTGACAACAGAATAATAATGGGAAAGCATCCCACCTAAAATCAGACAAGAGAGAAAAATAACAACTATGTAAGTTCTTTTAGAAAGTAAATGTTTAAACATCTTGTAGTCTCCCAATATTTTACCTTATTGGATCCAATTCTGTTTCCATGTATTTTTGTTTTTTTTGGATGTTAGATGGATAAAGTATTTTCCAGATTTTGACTTTTGCTGGTTGATTTTTATGTATAGGATAGATCGGCTTAAAAGCGAGACTCGTTTCTCCGCGAAAAAAGAGTTTAACAGCAAGACTGTTCCACCCGATAGGTGGGATATAGTAGGCTCTGTTTAATCGTTGTTGGGAATCAATGAATAAAACGATCCCACTATTTCCAAGATCTATCGAGGTTTGAGGACTTGAAATATTCGCGTGCACCTGAACTGTTGTACGGTCACGAAAATGTGCGCTGACAGTAATTGTTGTCGAGGATTTTTGAATGATGTCAGCGAAAACTAAAGGAGTGCTATTCCTTTTCGGCTTCAGACGGTTTCTTGCATCTATCGATGGATTGTCAGATACAAGTTCGTGAAGTTCAAAGTGTCTATCGTTTTCTTCGTTACTGCCGATGAATGAGTTATTACCTGCGTAAGAGGTGAGTCTCCACTCGGTCATCATCAGATGTGTTACATCGTGGGTTTTGAGATATTCAAGAGCTTCTTGTTCGTTTTTTGCACAAAACACGTACCGGTTATAGAGGTGTATCCAGTGCGGAATGTAATGATCATGATCTATAATCGTTTTTACATTGCCAATCACATTGAGCTGTCCACCATATCCCCAATAGGCTGCCATAATAGAGTTGGCGGACAGCGATGAATTTATCCACGCTAACGCTTGTGCAAGGGAACCGTCCCCTGGTATTGCTCTTCGCATGTGGGTGGCGGCGTATACGGATCGTTTCATATACCCTGCATTTCCTGGTAAAAACAACATTGCACCTAACACAATGATTGTGACGCTGACAGCAGCGATGCGTTTCTCTATATTTGCGTTTAGTATTTTCAGGTCTTTAAGTTCTTCTATATGATTGGGAAGATAACAACAAAAGAGCCAGGCAGTTCCAAATGCAAGGGGAATGCTAACAAAAAAGTCGTATCGCACACCACTTCGGGCAAAACTAACCCATACAATGTACCATACGATTGTAATCAGCAGAATCTGTTTCTTACCGGTAAGTTCGCGTGCAGAGTATTGACGTAATATCATGCTGAGCGCAAAAACTGACAAGACGATTGATGTACCAAATAAAAGGTTACAAGTGGTTGTTCCTACAAGATCGTTTAGCAGATCACGCGCGAAGGTCGTTAGAAAAAAGAGGAAGAGTGTTGTTCTCAACGATATAACTTTGGGAGTGCCGAGCTCAATGCTGCCAAGCATTAATCCAAGACTGCCTATGCCATAGACAATCCCGTATCGTCGCAACCAGATGTAAGATGTAGGATCGGAGAGTTCCGATACAGTCTTCATCAAACGGCTTTCTTGAAAGGCAAATGCTGTTGTAGTGAAAGTATCAGATTGAAACAAAATATAGCCGAGACCTATCACTATACAAATAAAAGTTAACCCTAATGAAAGTTTACGTGCATGTATGCGGAGTACTTCAAACTGCTGAAGAAGAATGTACCTTGCACCTTGCATTGCAAGAAGAACGAGTGGTGGAGCTATTGTGAGCGCAAATAGATGTTTAGAAAATCCGTACCCACTGCGATAGGCAGGACTCATAACATATAACAAGGGAACAAACATGAGTATCCAGCTAAAGAACTCTTTTAAATGCTGTTCTGTCTCACTTGTGCAGAATTTAAAGAGTTCTACGGACAGAAGGATTAAAACAAAGATACCGAAGGCTTCCCAACTGAAACAACCTAATAAAACGGAAAAACCTGCAAGAAGGGTCCAGACAGTTCTTCGCCACCCGGGTTCTTGTTGTTCTTTCCACAAGTAACTGACGACAGCAAAAATACCAAACATCAAGCACCAAGCATCGCGGTCTCCAAAACCGGCAGCACTTCGTTCTATACTTCCCGGTAGAGTCGATAGCAGCAATCCTACGATCACTGCAAAAGAAACGCCATAAAACCTGATCAGGAAAAGTAACAAAAGCACCAGACCAACAATGAAGCAGATAATTGGAGCATAAAGTTGAACGACATAGAGTGTGACATTTGGAAAGAAATAATGTATAAATTGATACGTGTAAGCCAATGCGTATGGATAGAGTAATAGTGTCTGTTCATTATCTCTGCCAACAGGAAGCCAACGGTGCATATCGCGTGAAGGGAGTTTCCCCTGTTCTGCAATCGTTTGCGCGCGAAAGTGGTAGAGATATGCATCCGTTGAAGTAAATTGCCCTTCGGGGATGCGGCCAGTGCCTTGAATTCTTATCCACAACGCAATAGACAGAATACTGATCAACAAGATACTGGTACCGAATAGTTTAATTGACTTGAAAAGTGAAAGATTCTTCATGTCCTTAAGCTTCAGGAAAGAGTTTTGACGTTGCATTCTAATTATCAACTATAGTGGACAGTCTACTCCTACATTACATGTCGCGTAGAACGAATGGTAGTCCGACATGTAAAATAAGTCTGGAGAGTCCACTATAGCATTAGAACAGTATGACAATATTAACCGCAAGTATTAGAACTATCATATCCATACTCTTCATCACAAGTATTTGAGCTATCACCTCCATTCGGGTTACTCACCGTCACGGTGTACGTAACCTCATACTTAGACATATCTGACCACCGGTAAATGACAGCGGTTATCAGATAATCGCCAGTATGCATGCTACCGCTGGGGAATGTATAACTGAATGATGTTGTGCTTGTAGTGCCATCACCATATGCATATGCTTGATATGTGCCTTTGTTACGGTACTTTGTTTCCCAAGGAGCTAAAACATACCAACTTATAGAGTAGTACGGTTCATCAGTGAAAAGCATAAGTTCGTATGAGTCCCCTGGACAAGGACTTTGATCTGGATTCGTTGGGTACATTCCCTGAATATTCCAAGGTTGTGAATCCCACCAATCCATATATTCATCGTAAGGCCTTACATCAGGAGGTGGAGGTGGGGGTAAGCATTTTTTACATCCTGATCCGTCACAATCATCACAGTCATCATCGTCGGGTGGATCACATTTTTTACATCCTGATCCGTCACAATCATCACAGTCATCGTCCAACCATTCCCATATTGCAGTCCCCGCAGCTACACCACCAGCTACAGCACCAGTTACACTCACCCATACAGGAATCGTTGCTACAGCACCCGCGAAGGCAACACCCGCGGCTATACCACCTCCGACGACTATAACAGGTGTTTTCCAATCGGCGTCTGATGGGGTCATGAAGTAAGGATTTGTGTACATGAATAGCATTAAAAATACAAGGAACATTGATATGGCATTGATAATCCGCACACGACGGGGTGGGTGGGAAATAGAAAAAAGTCTAAAAACCATTATTACATCCTACACTCCGCATTTATGGATCTGGAAAATATATATTTTTGACTTCTTTACC